>JASLCW010000236.1 GCA_030151765.1 Marmoricola sp. | reverse complement strand
GGCCGTCGAAGTCGGCATCGGTCAACGTGTCCGCAGAGAGTGCCCGGACGAAGTCGGCGATGCCGGGATCGATTGCGATCGGACCGCGTACGACGGCCTCGGCCACCGCGTCCCCCAGCGCTGCGAGGAAGGCATCGACATCCGTGGCCGCACTGACCGAGAGGTGGATGCTCGGCGGGGCACCGGCGTACGAGAGCTGGGGTTGGACCCACCAGCCGGCCGCGACCATCAGGTCGGCCAGCGTGAAGACGTCGAGACTCTCGTCGGCAGTGAAGGCGACGAGAGTCGAGTCCGGCCGCGCCACTAGAGACAACGGAGCGAGGGCGTCGACACCGGCCAAGAGCCGGTCCACTCCGTCAAGGACGAGCCGGGTCAGGTCGAGATAGCCGTCCGTCCCGATCGTGTTGACCACCGCCCACGCGCCCGCGAGCGGGCCACCGGACTTCGTCGACTGCATCGTCGTGTTGAGCATCGTGTAGCCCGGCCAGTCAGCGCTCGCGAAGAACTGCGGCCGGCGCAGTTCGGGAGTGCGATGCAGCAGCAACGAGGCGCCCTTGGGGGTGTAGCCGTACTTGTGCAGGTCCACCGAGATGCTCGTGACACCCTCCACCGCGAAGGTCCACGGCCGGACCTGCCGACCCAGCCTGGCCGCGAAGGGCAGCACCCATCCACCGATGCAGGCGTCGACATGGCAGCGCACACCGCGAGCCGCGGCAGCGGTCGCGATCTCCGCGACCGGGTCCACGACGCCATGCGCGTACGACGGCGCACTCGCCACCACCAAGACGGTGCTGTCGTCGATCGCGGCTGCCGTCGCGGCAGCATCGGCACGGAAGTCCGCGCCGACGGGAATCACCCGCGCCTGAACGCCGAAGTAGTGCGCGGCCTTGTGGAAGGCGGCATGTGCGGTCGAGGGGATCACCATCGACGGCGAAGCGAGGTCCGGCCGGGAGTCGCGCGCCGTCTGCACTGCCAGCAGGACCGACTCGGTGCCGCCCGAGGTGAGCGTGCCCACGGCCGTCGACGGAGCATCGAGCAGATCGCAGGCGAGTCCGACGAGCTCGTTCTCCATCGTCAGCAGAGAGGGAAAGGCGGTCGGGTCGAGGCCGTTGGAGCCGGCGTACGCCGCCACCGCCTCGCGGCCGACGCGATCCGCCTCGGCCAGCCCGGAGTCGTAGACATAGGCGAGGGTGCGTCCACCCGTGACGGGCACATCGCCCGCCTGCATCTCGCGCAGGCGAGCGAGAAGGTCACTCATGCTGCCTCCACTTCCTTGAGATCGAGTCGATAGCGACTCAGCGGGATCAGGCTGAACAGCACCAGTGCCGCCGGCACGACCGAGAAGCCCAGTGCGATTGCGGTGATCGCCGAATCCGGCTGGACGTGCCCGTTGCCGGTCGACGAGACATAGCCGCCGATCGCGAGCACCAGCGCGTAGAGGGCCGGGCCGAGGGCGAGCCCTAGGGTCTCGCCCGCCGTCCACACACCTGTGTAGACGCCGACCCTGCTCGAGCCGGTACGACGAGCATCGACGGCGGCCGCATCGGGGAGCATCGCCATCGGGAAGAGCTGGACACCCGAATAGCCCACCCCGACGAGTCCCATGCACACGTAGATGACCGCGGTCGGTTCCGAACGCGCGAAGGCGAGCACCAGGGCGGCGGCCATGAGGACGACGGACGAGGCGGCGAATCCGGCACGCTTGCCGATCCGGACACCGATGCGCGACCAGACCGGCGTGAGCAGGAGCGCCGGGCCGACGAAGCAGATGAACAGCCCGGTCGACGCACCCTTGTCGCCCAGCACCCATCGGGCCATGTAGTCGACACCCGCGAGCATCGCTCCGGTGGCTAACGCCTGCAGCACGAAAGCCAGCAGGAGCAGACGGAAGTCACGCGCACCACGGACCAGACGCAACTGCTCACGCAGTCCCCCGGCACCCGCGCTGACCCGGCCCACCGGTGCCTTCCGCGTGCCCCAGTAGGCGCCGAGCACGCCGACGACCAGGAGGACGGCGACGACCAGGCCCATCGCCCGATAACCGGCACGACCACCGAGCGCATCGCGGATCGCCGGCGCCGAGGCACCGCTGAGCATGATCGCGAAGGCCAGGATCGCCACTCGCCAGGTCATCAGCCGGGTGCGTTCGTCGTACGAGTCGGTGATCTCGGCCGGCATGGAGACATAAGGCACCTGGAAGAAGGCGTACGCCGTCGCGCAGCCGACGAAGACGATCAGCACCCAGATCGCGGTGACCGCCTGCCCGAGATCCGGGGCGGCGAAGAGCACCGCGAAGCAGGCCGCGAGACTCAGGCCGCCACGCAGGAGGAAGGGCCGTCTCGGACCGCGCGGGTCGTCGTACCGATCGCTGATCCGGCCCGCGATCGGGTTGAGGACGACATCCCAGGCCTTGGGCGCGAAGACGATGATCCCGGCGACCAGCGCGGGAATGCCGACGGTGTCGGTGAGGTACGGCAGCAGCATCAGGCCCGGCACGGTCCCGAAGGTTCCGGTCGCCACCGAACCGAGGCCGTAGCCGGCCCGCACTCCTCCCGACAGGCTCCCCATGGGGTCACCCTATGAGCGTGATCACCGGCGCGGGGGGATTCGTAACGCGAGCGCGCCTCGCCCGTTAACAAATACCGGCGGAAATCTCGGGTCTGCCTTGCTGGCGCACGCCTGCGCACTCTGACCCGGGGAGAGATCACAACATGCTTCATCACCACCTGCGAGCGCTGCTCGCCGCCACCGCCGTCGGCGCCCTCGCCGCGACCGGCATCGCCGTCGCCGGCCCGGCTTCCGCTGCCGCCAACCCGATCACCTGGCGCCCGGGTACGACGCCCAGCGGTATCGGCTTCTGGAGCAATGCCTGCACGGTCACGGCCGACAATCCGCAGATCCCGTCGACGCTCAACGCCGACAGCGCCGGCATCGCCGGCCCGACCGTCGTCGCGGGTGCCAGCGCCGGCGACTCGGCCTGGAGGTTCGGCACCGCCGCGAACACGCAGGTCGGTCCGTCGGTCAACATGGGCAGCGACTTCAAGGGCCTCGCGATCACCGTCGGCGGTGGCGTCTCCGGCCGCATCGCCGTGTGGAACGGCAACAATGTCGGGCTGCTCTCGCTCAGCTCGACGGCGAGCACCACCACCCGCGATGTCACGAACACCAAGATCCACTGGTTCGGGCCGAACCCGCTGTACATCCCCAACGTCACCCCGAAGTACACGGCGCTCCCCGACAAGACCCTTGCCGACTACGCCTCCTCGATGAGCGGCAGCGCGATCGTGTCCGCCCAGTTCGGCTGCACCTCGACGCCCGCCGTCCTGGACCACTTCACCGTCACCACGGCCAGCGGCAGCACCGACTACGACATGACGAAGGCGCTGAGCACCTCGACGCTGTCAGCTCCGGCGGGTCAGATCAACCAGGGCGCCAGCGCGAACCTCACGCTGTCGGTGCTCGACAACTACACGCACGCGGCGCCGTCAGGCAATGTCCTGGTGCAGTCCGCGCCTAGTGGCTCGAACACCTTCACGACGATCGGGAGCGTCCCCGCGTCGACCACGTCGTACGCCGTGACGCCGAGCGCGACGACGCAGTACAAGCTCGTCTACCAGGGCAGCGACGCCACCGAGTCGAGCTCCTCGGCGGCCGCGACCGTCAACGTCAAGCCGAGCCAGGTGATCACCGCCACCGCCAGCCCGGGCACCGTGCGGCTGGGCAAGACCTACACGGTCAGCGGAAACACCGACCCGGCCGTCGCCTCGAAGGCGGTGAGCCTGCAGCAGCTCGACGGCACGTCGTGGACCACCATCGCGCAGTCGACGACCACGGCCGGCGGCGCGTACAGCTTCACCAGGACCGCCAACAAGCGCGGCACCCAGACACTCCGCGTCGTCCTGGCCGGCAGCGCCCCCGCCACCTCGTCGTCGATCACCGTGACCACGAAGGCCGCGGGTGTCGTGACGATCAAGGCGACCCCGGCCAAGCCGCGGCCCGGCAAGAAGATCACGGTCACCGGCTCGATCAGCCCGGCGAGCGCCGGCGTGAAGGTGCAGATCCAGACCTACCAGCCCAAGGGCTGGGCCAACCTCGGTACCGCGACCACGAATGCCGGCGGCCGCTTCACCTACAAGGTCACCGTGGGCAACAAGCCGGCCATCATCGGCCTGCGCGCGGTCAGCCCGGCCTCGGCCGACGTACTCGCCGGCATCTCCAAGACGGCCACGGTCGTGGTCACGGCTAAGACGACGACCACGGCGAAGCCGACGACACGCAGCGTGACCGTGGGCAAGGTCTTCCACGTCACCGGTCAGATCCGCCCGAAGCACAAGGGCGCCGTCTACCTGCAGGTCTTCGCGAACCGCAAGTGGGTCGCCCTCGTGGGCGTCGCCACCTCCAAGAAGGGCACCTACCGGATCAAGGCCTCCATGCCCTGGACCGGCGTCTGGAAGATGCGCGTCCTCCAGCTGCCGAGCGCCGGCTACTCGGCCTCGCACTCCCGCACCTTCACGGTCACCATCAACCCGGTCGCCACCACCTCCCACAGCGGCGGCACCAGCTCCGGCGGATCGTCGTCCGGCGGGGGCAGCAGCTCCGGCGGTTCGGGCGGTGGCGTCGGGCACGGGCGGTTGTTCGCCCGCCCCTGACGCGATAGTCCACGACGTTTTCGGGGTGAAACAGGCGTTTTTACCCCGAAAACGTCATGGACTATCCCTCTTCAGCCGATCGAGAAGCTCTTGTTGATGCCGGCCACGGTGATCTGGACCGTTGCGGGGTTCGAGGTGCCGAAGCGGGCCTGGTCGCGACCATGGCCGGTGCCGTCGATGGTGACGTCGTCCGTGTAGTGCTGCATGACGCCCTGGGCGTCCGCCGCCGAGGACTGCACCTTGATCGGGCCGGGCTTGAAGCCGGCGAGGGTGAGCTCGTAGCAGTGCGTGTACGGCGTTGTCCCGATCGTGCAGGCCCCCACCGGCTCCATGGCGAGCTCGGGGGCCTGGCTCGTGCCGCAGGTGCGGACCGGGGTGCCGCCGCCGGCGAGGCGGATCTGCGCGCAGGCTCGCTGTGAACCCGCGGCCGTCGACAGGGTGACCTTGTCGTTCTGCACCGGCTGCCAGGTCTTCCCCTGAAGCACCTCGGTGTCACGGCCGTCGGCGGACACGATGAAGGCCACCGCCCGGTAGCCGGGCCGGGCACGCACCTTCAGGGGCGCCGCCGCCGGCGAGGAATCGGCCGACGTCGCAGGGGCGCTGGGCGTCTTGTCGGCCGCGGGCGCGTCGGCATCGCCGTTGTCGCGGTGCGTCCACCAGGCGAGGAGCGCGACCACCGCCACCGCACCGACGGCAGCGACGCCCGCACGGCGCGCACCGCGCCCGGCAAGAAGGGCGCCGACCCCGGCACCCTTCGCCGCACCGGTCGGAGTCGTGCCGGTCTCGATCGCCGCAGCCAGTACGTCGAGCGGATTGGCCGGGCCCGACTCCTCCGCTCCCGTGGCGATCACCGGGACGATCGGGGCGACCGCGGCGACGGGCTCGGGAGCTGCTTCCGGCTCGCGGCCGAGCGAGGTCAGCGCCTCGTGCACCGCGACCATGTCCGCCGGGCGCTTCCCCGGGTCCGGATCCAGCATGGTGGCCAGCAAGCGGTTGAGGTCGCGGTCGACCGCGTCGTTCTCGGCGATCTTGGGGGTGACCGCGAAGGCGTCGGTCGCATTGTCGGCCGGGCTGCCGCCGACGAGCATCGCGTAGAGCACGCAGCCGAGCGAGTAGATGTCCGCGCGTACGTCGTACACGCCGCGGGAGAGCGACTCCGGAGCGGCGTACCCGGACTGGGCGAGCTTCGCCTCCGGGGTGCCCTGCCAGTCGATGGAACGCAGCCGGGAGCCGAAGTCGGTGATCTTCGCCAGCGCGCCGGAGCCGTCCGAGGCGAAGAAGACATTGGTGGGCTTCACCCCGCCGTGGGTGATCCCCGCGGCGTGAGCCTGTCCCAGACCGCTGGTCAGGTCGAGCGCGACCGCGATCGCGTCCGAGCGGACCAGCGGACCGCCGGCGGCGAGGTGCTCGCCGAGGCTACCGGCCTCCTCGAAGGGATAGATCAGCCAGAACAGTCCGTCGGCCTCACCCGCGGCCCGCGGCGTCACGATGCGCTCGGAACGCAACGAGGCGAGGGCCCGGAAGTCCGTGCTGATCGCCTCGCGTACGGCGGCCGGCAGCGGCGCGCTCTCGACCAGCGCCTTCAGTACGACGGTCTTGCCGGTCGACTCCGCGATCGCCTCGTAGCTGGCCCCACCGGGACCCACGCCGAGTTCACGGACGATTCGATGCCCGCCGAGAACGGCCCCGGGCTCGGGCATCGCAGGCATCGGCTACTCCTTGTGGCAATTCTGGGCAGGCTTGGGCGAGTCTAAAGTTCTTCGCGGGTGAGAAACGACGACACCCGCACGCAGGTCACGAGTCCGCCGGGCCGCCTTCGGCGGGTGCGGTGTCGGATCGCTGCGCAGGGACCTGCGGAGTGCCCTTCGCGCCGCCCCCGGCGAGGCTGCGCGAGGACTTCGAGTCGAAGCGCCGGTCGGGATTCGCGCCGATCGCCCCACGCCGCGGCGCGACGGTGTCATCGGTCGACCTGGTCGCCGTGCGCGGCGCCTTCCGGGCCGTCTTGCTGGCCGCGGCCTTCTTCACCGGGGCCTTCTTGGCGGCGGGCTTCTTGGCGGCCGTCTTGCGGGGCCTGGACGCCGGCGGCTCGTCGGGCGTCGAGTGCTGGGCCAGCCACTCATCCATGATCAGCCACGTCGTGGTGCGGGCGGCGCGACCGGTGAGCATGCCGAGGTGGCCGCCCGGGACGATCTCGAAGCGCACCTCGTGGGCATGGGGCAGCAGTCGCGTGAGCGCCTTCACCGAATTGATCGGCGCGATGCCGTCGGTGTTGCCGGCGAAGATCAGCACCGGCACCGTGATCGATTCGACCCGGATCTCGCGGCCGCCGTACTCGACGACGCCGCTGCGGAGCTGGTTCTTCTTCACCATGCGGTGATACATCTGCCCGAAGGTACGGCCGGGGTAGGCGAGCATGCCGGCGGTGAAACGGTCGACCGCCTCGATCTGGGCGAGCCATTCGCGATTGTCGAGGTTCTGGAGCTTGGCGATCGGCTTGGTGAGCACCTTGGTGCCGCTGCTGAGCCGGAATGCGGTGCGCACCAGGGGTTTCGGGGCACCGCCGAACATCCGGTAGACCTGCGTGACGACGCCGCCGTCGGTGAGCCGCAGGATCGGTCGCAACGGGGCGACCAGGGGCACCTGGGTGACGTCGAAGGGCGAGCCGACGATCGTCAGGGACGCGATCGGCAGCTTCGGCTGCGAGGCCGCGACGAGCACCGAGAAGATGCCGCCCAGACTCCAGCCGATCACGTGCACGGGTCGGCCGCCGGCGTGCTCGCTGGCCGCCTTGATCGCCTCCGGGACGACCTCGGTGATCCAGTGCTCCATGCCGAGATTGCGGTCACGGAAGGAGATCTCGCCGTACT
>JASLCW010000220.1 GCA_030151765.1 Marmoricola sp. | reverse complement strand
AGACCCCAGGCAAATGCAAAGGTCTGCATTTGCCTGGGGTCTCAGGGGTTTGAGAATGCATTCTGGTGGGGTCTCGGCGGATCAGCCCTTGACCTTGATCGTCTTCTTCGCGGTGTTGTAGCCCGGGCTGGTGAAGGTCAGCACCACCGTGTTGCGCTTGTGCTTGCGCACCTTCACGGTGACGTGGGCGACGCCCTTGCGGACCGGCGCCGCCTTGAACTTCCTGCCGTTGACGCGGCCGGTGATGGTGCCGCCCGGCTTGGTCGAGGAGCCGTTGACCGTCACCTTCACGGTGATCTTCACCTTGCCGTGCTTGGCCTTGGCCGCACGGGTGTGCAGTGACACCGACGGCTTGACGATCGTCCCGTTCTGGTTGAGCAGCACCGGCTTCGGCTGCGGGTGGGCGAAGTCGAAGAGTGACAGGATGCTTCCCGCGCTCGCGTCGAAGGAGCCCCCGCCGATGGAACCGAGGGTCCAGTTGTTCTCGATGAAGCCGACCACCGAGGGCTGGCTGATCAGCGTGTGGTCGACATGGTTCCTCTTCGAGTACGGCGAGATCACCAGGAAGGGGAGCCGCTGTGAGGGGCCGCACCGGTCGGCGCGGTTGTCGATGATCGGAACGCCGAGCGTGGTCGCCGCCTCCGTGCAGATCGCGGCGTCGTCGCTGGAGTTGGAGGCATTGGTGATCGTCGGCGCGACGTGGTCGTACCAGCCGTCGGAGTCGTCGTAGGTGACGATGATCGCGGTCGACTTCCACTGCGGCGACTTCTGGATGGCATTGATCGTGTTGACCAGGAAGTGCTGCTCGCCGATCGGGTCGGAATAGCCGGGGTGCGCGTCCTGGTACTCGCTCGCCTTGACGTAGGACACCGCGGGCAGGTTGCCGCTGTTGAGAGCCGCCGTGAAATCACTCAGGTCGTAGTTGTGGTTCGCCTGGTCGGTGTGGCCGATGTTCGCCACCGAGGTCGGCCGCAGGTGGTGCGGGTTGGAGGTCGACTCGTAGTACGCGAACGGATTGTGGTGCGGGGAGTAGTCGCGTTCGGACTGACCGGCGAGATTGGTGTGCGCGGAACTGCACTGGGCATAGGAGCCGTGGGTCCACGCCTTGGTCGGCTTGAAGCCGCCCTGGAACCAGCCCCAGGTGACGCCCTTGGCGTTGAGCAGGTCGCCGATGTTCTGGTTCGAGTTCTGCATCCCGACCACATTGCTGCTGCTCTTGTGGTTGTTGTTCGAGCAGTCGTCGTAGACCGGATCGGGATCGCCGATCAGTGTGCCGAGCCCGGTGACCGGGTCCACCTGCGCGAGCCCGCTCGCCGACTGGGATGCGGCCAACGCGGGGTTGTCCGTGGGGCTGGTGGAGTCGTAGGCCAGCGCGCCCCAGGTCTGCCCGGAGACGACCTCGATGGCGCCCGGCGTCGACGGGCCGAAGGTGGCCGCCCAGTGGTTGTCGCTCATCGCGTAGTTCTGCGCGTAGTTCCACAGCCCGGTGACGGTGTTGCCGTCGAAGTAGCCCATCGTCAGGCCGGCGCGGCCGTAGAGACCGGAGCAGGTGTCGCTGGAGGTCTTCTGCCGGAAGAGATTCATCAAAGCCTTGCCGCCGGACCAGTTCATCGCCTGCTGTTCGGGCGTGTAGCTGTGCTTCTGGTCGCAGGTTGAGGCCTGTGTGCTCTTGAGCCGGAAAGGCTTGGTGCTGTTGGGATTGTTCGTGATCGCGTTGTCGCTGATCAGGTTCTTGGGGGTCGGCGTACCCGCCTTCGCCGTGAACTTCACCCCGTCGGTGTTGGCCGCACGTGGGTAGGTCCCGAAGTAGTGGTCGAAGGACTCGTTCTCGTCGTAGATCACCACGAGGTGCTTGATCGGCGTGGTGGTGCTGACGCCGTCCGCATCATTGGCATCCGCACTGTGCGTCGTCGTGAGCGCGATGCCGGTGCCGACGAGCGCGGCGGCGGAGAGGCCGGCGATGGTGTTGCGGGTGAAGCGGGGCAGGCGCATGGTGGGCAGGCTCATCCCAGGTCCTTTCGGGGGCAGCCTCGTCGGAGGCTGCTCAGCACGTTAGACCTCTAGGGGGCACTTCGGGGCAAGTTGCCGAGAACAATCATGTGAACAGGCCGCGGCCGTACCAGTCGTCCGCACCGGTGACGCCGGGCAATGCGAAGTAGTAACCGCCCCCGAAGGGCGAGATGTAGTCGCCGAGCGGCTCCCCGGCGAGGCGCCGCTGGACGGTCGCGAACTGTCGGTCGAGGTCGGCGTTGAAGCACGTGAAGATCAGCCCCATGTCGAGATTGCCGTTCGCTTCGACGCCCGCGTCGTAGTTGTAGGAGCGGCGCAGCATGCGTTGGTCGGCGGTGTCCTCGGTACGTGGATTCGCGAGCCGGATGTGTGCGTCGAATCGGATGACATCGCCCGTGCTGTCGTTGAGGAAATCGGGCGCGTCGAACTCATGGCTACCGGTGAGCGGTGCTCCGGTGTCGCGTTCGCGTCCGAAGATGTTCTGTTGCTCCACGACGGAGATGCGATCCCAGAACTCCACCAGCATGCGGATCACCCGTACGACGTGATAGCTGCCGCCGGCGACCCAAGCGGGCTCTCCCGACCCGGCGCTGGTCCACACGAGCCGGTCCATCAGCGTCGGGTCGGTGGCCGGGGGATTCGCCGTACCGTCCTTGAAGCCGAGGAGATTGCGCGGAGTGCCACTGGGGCGCGGTGGAGACATGAAGCCGTCCCGGCGCCAGCGTACGGCGAGGGCGCCCCGGGTCTCGCGCAGCAGCTGCCGCACTGCATGTACGACGGTGTCGCGGTGATGTGCGCACACCTGGATCAGCAGGTCCCCGTCGCACACGGAGCGGTCGAGCGCATCGCCGGCGAATTCGTCCATCCGGCGCAGGTGCCTGGGCTTGTGCGCCTTGAGACCGAAGCGATGGTCGAACAGTCCCGCACCCACGCTGACGGTCACCGTCAGTCCGTCGGCGGGAATGTCGGAGCCGAGGACGCCCGAGTCCCACGCCGGGGCGAGCAGGCCGTTGTCGGGTGGCGTGCCGCCCGTCGTGAGGAAGCGTGCCGTCGTCGTCAAGGTCCGCAGGGCTGCAACGAGCTGCGCGCGGGTGGTCGCGACGACGTCGAGAGCGACGTAGCAGGCAGCCTCCTGGGCTGGGGTGACGATGCCTTGCTGATGGGTGCCCTCGAAGGGATAGGAGCTTGCGCTCTCCGAGTCGGCGGAGGCCGAATCGCCTGCCTGCATGGCGATCGGCACTGCGGCAGCGGCGCCGATCGCACCGCCGAGGAGCCCGCGTCTGCTCACGTTCTTCACGGGGCGGCCACCCTTCGCGGATCGGTGATCACGGCGACGCGGGAGAGTAGTTCGACACCTAGGGACAGCGAAGCGTTCAGGCGCTCACGTTGCGCGCGGCTGAGATGCTCGAGAGTGGTGTGGCGGAGGGATCGCACATAGTGCTGCGTCGTACGCAGCCAGGCATAGGTCTGCGCGAGCTGCGGATCACGCCCGACGAGAAGATGCCGGATCGGGGCGAGAGCGCGACGGGTTCCGACGATGTTGGCCGCGATGGTCGCCAACGCGGTGTGGCTACCGGCGTCGCTACGGCCGGACAGTTCGAACTCGAGCGCGTTCTCGAGGATCTCGTGCGCACGCAGGCCGATGTCGACGGTGTTCATCGACGGCGTCCTCAGGTCGGCGCGGAGATGCCGGACCGAGCGGATCAGCCGGCGGGTCTCGGGCCTGATCACGTGGTCCGGTGCACCGGACCACAGCAACGCCTCTATCCGGTGGAAGCCGTGCAGGTTGCGGTCGCGTCGTGCGGGGACGGTGGTGGACGGCAATGCATTGATCCGGGTGTCGTCGTCGCCGAAGACGCCGTACGCCGCACCGAGCGTCTCGTAGCGCAGATGACCGCGCAGCCACGTCCTACGGGCGGCAACCAGGTCGCCGCGGCGGACCTCACGGTCGAGGGCGCGTACGTCGTGCAGCAGGCCGGGTACCTGGCCGCGGATCCAGGAGAGGTAGTGGGCGAGGGCTGGTTCGAGATCGTTGTTGGTGACCGCCACGACACCGGGCGTGGTGGTGAGGGTCGTCGTACCGGTGATCTCTTCCGCTTTGCCCTGCAAGGGATCCGCTTCACCTGGAACGCACACGAACCGGTACTGCCCGGCCGGTAGGACCACGCTCGCCGACCTGGTGACGTCGGGTCCGAGGCTCTCCACCTCGAGGTAAAGCTTCGCGGTCGCGGTGTCCTGGAGGTAGATCGCCAGGCCCTGGATCGAGTTGTTCCACAAGGCGAAGGTGAGGCGCCCGGCCGTGCCGCCGTGCCACTGGGCGGCGCAGGTGTCGACGCCGACGGTGAGCGGCGTACCGGGAATCGAGGAATCGGCATGCGGGGTGCTGCCGACGGAGGCTTCGTCGGATCCGCCGCATGCGGTCAGGAGGACGATGACCGTGGCCGCGACCGCAACGGCGACCACGGCGGCGGTCGTCCCACGGGGCAGTCGCCTCGCTCGGAGATCCGGTGTCTGTTCCGGCACCGGATCACCATAGGGCTTCGTCAGACGGGGCGGGTGCCGATCACCGCGGCGACCACGCCGGAGGCGAGAGTCAGCAGGCCGAGCAGGGAGGTGCCGTAGACAGCGGCCATCGGGAAGCGCCGGTCGGGGGTCTGCAGTGCATTGCTCATCGGGATGGATCCCTTCGAATCGGACCGGTTGCGGAACCGGCCTGTACGACGAGGATCCCGGGTCGATCGGACCGGTCGGTGGCGGCCGGATGGACCGCGGGTGAACGGTCTACCATCGCGCTGTGTCCAGCCCAGTGATCGGTGTCTTCGCCCTGCAGGGCGATGTTCGTGAACATCTCCATGCCCTCGAGCGGATCGGTGCCGAGGCGCTCGCCGTACGACGTCCGGAGGAGCTGGAGCGCTGCCAGGGCCTGGTGCTGCCGGGCGGCGAGTCGACGACGATGGTGAAGCTGGCCCGAGCCTTCGGGCTGCTGGAGCCCTTGCGAGAGCGGCTGCGGGCGGGGTTGCCGGCCTTCGGCACCTGCGCCGGGATGATCCTGCTCGCCGACACCATCCTCGACGGCACCGCCGACCAGGAGCCCCTAGGGGGCATCGACATCACCGTCCGGCGCAATGCCTTCGGGCGACAGGTGGACAGCTTCGAGACCGACTTGGCCTTCGCCGGCCTCGACGACCCGGTGCATGCGGTCTTCATCCGCGCACCGTGGGTGGAGAAGGTCGGTCCGGAGGTCGAGGTGCTCGCCCGCGTCGAGAGCGGCCCGGCAGCCGATAGGATCGTCGGCGTACGACAGGGCTCGCTGATGGCGACGTCGTTCCACCCCGAGGTCGGCCACGCGGCTGCCGCGGCCGGTGGTCCGGACGACCGCATCCATCGACTGTTCGTCGACCTGGTGCGCGAGAGCGCATAGCGCGAAGGAAGGAACCGCTGATGTCTGGCCACTCCAAGTGGGCGACTACCAAGCACAAGAAGGCCGCGATCGACGCCAAGCGCGGCAAGATGTTCGCCAAGCTGATCAAGAACATCGAGGTTGCCGCCAAGATGGGCGGGGGAGACCCGGCCGGCAACCCGACGCTCTACGACGCCATCCAGAAGGCGAAGAAGTCCTCGGTCCCCAACGACAACATCGACCGTGCGGTGAAACGCGGCTCCGGTGCCGAGGCGGGCGGCGCGGAGTACACCACGATCATGTACGAGGGTTACGGCCCCAATGGTGTCGCGATGCTCATCGAGTGCCTGACCGACAACAAGAACCGTGCCGCGATGGAGGTGCGCACCGCGACCTCGCGCAACGGCGGCTCGCTGGCTGACCCGGGATCGGTCTCCTATCTCTTCCACCGCAAGGGCGTCGTCGTACTCCCGAAGGCGCAGGAGGGCAAGGAGGTCTCCGAGGACGACGTACTCGAGGCGACGCTGGACGCCGGCGCCGAGGACGTCAACGACCTCGGCGAGGCCTTCGAGGTGGTCAGCGAGGCCACGGACCTGGTCGCCGTACGTACGGCGCTGCAGGGTGCCGGCCTCGACTACGACTCGGCCGAGGCATCCTTCGTCCCCTCGATGCAGGTGGAGCTGGACGCGGACGGCGCGACCAAGGTCTTCCGCCTGATCGAGGCGCTCGAGGACCTGGACGATGTCCAGAATGTCTTCGCCAACTTCGATGTCTCCGACGAGGTCATGGCCTCCCTGGACGAATAGCGCTGAGACCCCACAGGAATGCATCTTCAACCCCCTGAGGCCCCACGCAAATGCACAGCGCTGCATTTGTCTGGGGTCTCGGCGGGTTGAGAATGCATTTGAGTGGGGTCTCAGCGTCCTCTGCGTGTCGGCGCGCGGCCCTGTGGGCGCGGCCCTTAGTGTTGAGTACGAACATCTGTTCGGACGAGAGGTGCCCATGCGTGTGCTCGGAGTCGACCCGGGACTGACCCGGTGC
>JASLCW010000225.1 GCA_030151765.1 Marmoricola sp. | reverse complement strand
CGTGGGTGTCTCCGGCGGCAAGATCGCCATCTACCAGGGCGTCAACTGGCAGCTTCCGCTGGTCGATCTCGACCACGTCAAGAGCGTCAGCGACATGTCCGCCTCCGATCTCGGCCAGAACGACCAGGCCCAGCTCAAGGACGGCATCCCGGTCGACAGCCTCAGCGCCGCGCAGGCGAAGGTGCAGACCCTGATCACGCGTGCCTGCGCCCAGGACAAGCCGCCGGCTCCGGTGAAGAAGAAGGCCCGCACCGGCAAGAAGCACCCGAAGGCGACCGCCTCGGCGACGCCGACCGGCACCCCGAGCGCGACGGCCACCGCGACCGGGCTGCCCGCGGCCTGTGGGAGCGCGGGATGACAGTGGCCAGCGCGGAGCGTTTCGTGCACCGGCGCCGCCGGGGCGCCGAACTCGTCCTGCTCATCATCAGCCTCGCCGTCGGCATCGGCGCGTACGCCGCGGTCGGCGCCGGCGTCAGTGGCACCGTGCCCGCCGATCTCTACGAGTACGGCAGCTGGCTGGTGGTGCTCATCATCGGGGCGCACATCGCGGTCCGCTTCAAGGCGCCGTACGCCGACCCGGTGATCCTCCCGGTCATCTCCGCGCTCAACGGCATCGGCCTCGCCGAGATCCACCGGATCAACCTGGCCCAGCCCAAGCTCGCGCCGGCGGCCGCCAGTCAGCTGACCTGGATGACCATCGGTGTCGCCCTCTTCGTGGCCGTCCTCTTCGGTCTGCGCGACCACCGCCGATTGCAGACCTTCACCTACACCTCGGGGCTGGCCGCGGTCGTGCTGCTGCTGACGCCGCTCCTTCCCGGCATCGGCACCTCGGTCTACGGCGCCCGCATCTGGGTGCGCCTGGCCGGCATGAGCTTCCAGCCCGGCGAGGTCGCCAAGGTGCTGCTGGTGGTGGCCTTCGCCGGCTACCTGGTCATGCACCGCGATGCGCTCGCACTGGCCGGTCGCCGGGTCCTCTTCGTCGACCTGCCCCGCGGCCGTGACCTCGGCCCGATCCTGGCGATGTGGCTGGTCAGCCTCGGCATCCTCGTCTTCCAGAACGACATCGGCCAGTCGCTGCTCTTCTTCGGCATCTTCCTGGTGATGCTCTTCGTCGCCACCGAACGACCGGGGTGGTTGGTCGTCGGCGCCTTCATGGCCGCCATCGGCGGCACCGCCGCGTACTTCCTGGTCGGCCACGTCAAGCTTCGCGTCGACGTCTGGCTCGACCCCTTCCACACCGCGCAGTCGACGGGCTATCAACTGGTCCAGGCGCTCTACGGCATGGCGTGGGGCGGACTGACCGGACGCGGCCTCGGCCAGGGCAATCCGCAGCTCACGCCCTTCGGCTATTCCGACTTCATCGCTTCCTCACTCGGCGAGGAGCTCGGGCTGACCGGCCTGCTGGCGATCCTGCTGCTCTACATCCTGCTGGTCGAGCGCGGCCTGCGTACCGCGCTGATCTCCCGTGACGACTTCGGCAAACTGATGGCGACGGGCCTCGCGGTCACCTTCGCGCTGCAGACCTTCGTGGTGGTCGGCGGTGTCACCGGCCTGATCCCGCTGACCGGCCTCACCACGCCCTTCCTCTCGTACGGCGGCTCGAGCCTGATCGCCAACTGGGCGATCGCCGCGCTGCTGTTGCGGATCTCCGACCAGGCCCGCAAGCCACCGCCCGAATGGAGCGATCGTCCCGAGGATGCCGACCACACTCAGGTGGTGAGCATGCGATGAATCGCCCGATCAGAGTCATGGCGGTCGGCTGCCTGATGCTGCTCCTCGCCCTGATGCTCCGCGTCACCTACGTGCAGTGGTGGGAGTCGGATGCGCTGAGCTCGGTCAGCAAGCACCCCAACAACATCCGGGTGCTCAACGACCAGTTCTCCCGGCAGCGTGGCGCCATCATCGTCGGCAAGAAGTCCGTCGCGGTGAGCCGCAAGTCGAAGGACCAGTACAAGTTCGCCCGCTTCTATCCCGACGGCCCCGAGTTCGCCCAGATCACCGGCTACTACTCGCGCGACTGGGGTCTCGGCGGACTGGAGAACTCCCGCAACAGCGTCCTCTCGGGTGAGGACAGCTCGCTCTTCCTCAACCGCGTGGTCGACCTGATGGACAATCGCGCCCCCAAGGGCGGCAGCGTCGTCACCACGATCAATGCGGCCGCGCAGAAGGCGGCGTACGACGGGCTCAAGGGCAAGATCGGAGCGGTCGTCGCCCTCAAGCCCTCGACCGGGGCGATCCTGGCGATGGTCTCCTCACCGGGCTATGACCCCAACAAGCTGGCGACCCACCAGTTCGACACCGTCGGCCCCTACAAGACCCGGCTGCTCGGCGAGAAGCCCAGCCCGCTCGACAACATCGGCATCGAGACCACCGTCCCGCCCGGCTCGACCTTCAAGATCGTCACCACGGCGGCGGCGCTGTCGAGCGGCAAGTTCACGCCCGGCTCGCTGGTCCCCGGCGCTTCGTCGATGAAGCTGCCGCTGTCCTCGCACATCCTGCACAACGAGAACAACTTCGCCTGCGGCGCCGGCAAGGTGACGCTGACGGTGGCGCTGGAGAAGTCCTGCAATGTCGCCTTCGGCACGGTCGGCCAGAAGCTCGGCGCCAAGCGCCTGGCCGAGCAGGCGCGCAAGTTCGGCTTCGGGCAGTCCTATTTCAACGAGCTGAACGACCCGCTCACCTATCAGGCGCTGAGCCGCTTCCCCGGAAGCCCCGACGCGCCCCAGACGGTGCTGGCGGCGATCGGTCAGGGAGACGTGGCGGCGACGCCGCTCCAGATGGCGATGGTGGCGGCCGGCGTCGCCAACAACGGCACCGTGATGAAGCCGTACGTCGTCGATCACGTCGAGTCCCCGGACCTCGACACCCTCGACCAGGCGACCCCGACGCCGCTGCCCGGCCAGCCGGCGATCAGCCCGGCGGTGGCCGGCCAGCTGACCGACATGATGGTGAAGGTCGTCGATGTCGGCACCGGCACGCCGGCCCGGATCCCCAATGTCGAGGTGGCCGGCAAGACCGGAACGGCACAGAGCCAGGCGAGCCGGCCGCCGTACGCGTGGTTCGTCTCCTTCGCCCCCGCCCGCGATCCGCAGGTCGCGGTGGCGGTGCTGATCCAGGACGCGGGCGTCGCCCGCGACGCGATCTCGGGTGGCGGCCTGGCCGCCCCGATCGCGAAGGCAGTGATGGAAGCAGTGCTCGGCCGATGACCGGGCACCCGATGATTTTCGAAATGGAAGGGTCGCGATGAGTGACACGACTCCCCCGTCAGGCAATGGCGGGGGCAACGGAGGCCGCCACCCGATCATCGGTGGGCGCTACGAACTCGGCGAGCTCCTCGGCCGCGGCGGCATGGCCGAGGTGCGCAAGGGCACCGACATCCGGCTCGGCCGGACCGTCGCCATCAAGCGACTGCGCACCGACCTGGCCAGCGATCACACCTTCCAGGTCCGCTTCCGCCGCGAGGCTCAGTCGGCGGCATCGCTCAACCATCCGGCGATCGTTGCCGTCTACGACACCGGCGAGGAGCTGGCCCAGGACGGCAGCGGGGTCGCCCAGCCCTACATCGTGATGGAGTACGTCGCCGGCCGGACGCTGCGCGACATCCTCCGCGAGGGCCGCAAGATCCTTCCCGAGCGTGCCCTCGAGATCACCTCGGGTGTGCTGTCGGCCCTGGACTACA
>JASLCW010000193.1 GCA_030151765.1 Marmoricola sp. | reverse complement strand
TCACGACCAACGACCCGGTGCGCATCGCCGAGGACTACGCGATGCTGCAGCACCTGGCCAAGGGGCGCATGGATCTGATGCTCGGCCGCGGCAACACCGCCCCGGTCTACCCCTGGTTCGGCAAGGACATCCGCGAGGGCATCGCGCTCGCCGTCGAGAACTACGGGTAGACCGGGCCGGTGTTGCCGCGGCCGAGCATCAGGTCCATGCGGCCGTCGGAGAGGTGCTGGAGCTGGGCGTAGTCCTCGGCGATCCGCACCGGGTCGGTGGTGGTGATCAGCGTGGTGCTCGTGGAGAGCATGATCCGCTCGGTCTGTGCGGCGATGTAGGCCAGCGTGGTCGTCGGGGACGAGGCGGCGAAGGGCGGGTTGTGGTGCTGCCCGAGCGCCACGACGTCCAGACCGACCTCCTCGGCGTGCTTGGCGATCGCGACCGTGTTCTTGATGCGCTCGTGCTCGGTCGGCGTCCGGCCGGTGGTCGGGTCCGTGGTGACGTCGCCGACGCTGAAGATCCCGATCTGCATGGTGTGCCTCCGTCTGATGTAGTTGAACATTTAACCACATCGGACGGAGCATCATTCCCGGGCTACGACTCCTTGATCCCGTAGCGCTCCCAGAAGCGCTTGAGCGGAGCCGGCGCATACCAGTTCCAGCCACCCAGGAGGCGCATGGTGGCCGGCACCAGCAGCGCCCGTACGACGGTCGCGTCGACGAGCAGCGCGACCAGCATGCCCACCCCGATCATCTTCATGAAGACCACGCCCGACATCGAGAAGGCGCCGATCACGACGGCCAGCAGGACGGCCGCGCTGGTGATGATCCGGCCCGTCTTCTGGACGCCCATCGCGACCGCGTGGGTGTTGCGCTCGGACGGACTCATCCCCGCGGCGGCGTCCTTGTCCCATTTCTCGCGGACCCGGCTGGGCAGGAAGACCTCGTAGTCCATCGACAGGCCCACCAGGATCGCCAGCATGAAGATCGGCTGGGTCATGTCGAGGAAGCCGGTCGAGGAGTAGTCGAGCAGGCCCTGAAGGTGTCCGTCCGCGAAGATCCAGGTGATCACGCCGAAGGAGGCGCTGATCGACAGCAGGTTCATGATCACCGCCTTCACCGGCAGCACGATCGAACCGAAGGCGAGGAAGAGCAGCACCAGCATCACCGCGATGATGATCAACGCCATCCAGGGCAGGTGCCTCATGATCGAGGAGCCCAGGTCGACCGTGTCGGCCGAGGTGCCACCGATCAGGACCTCGCCGGGCGCGACCGCAGACTTCTGCCCATCCGGGGCGACCGCCGCCCGCAACTTCTTGACCATGTCCTGGCTCTTCACGGTCTGCGAATTGCCGTCCCACACGACTTGGAAGAGCACATCGCGATAGTTGTCGGTATGCGCGATGGGGCGCACGCCGCGCACGCCGTCGACGGCGCGCAGCTTCGTCTGGACATGCGTTGCAGCGAGAGCACTGGCCTTGCTGAGGAGCACATTGGCCATCGCCTTCTCGCCGCCGAACTCCTGGTTGATCCGCACGCTGGCGACATGCGCGGGTGAGCTCGGTGGCAGCACGCGATAGTCGACCGAGCCCCACTTCACACCGAGGAAGGGGCTGGCGATCACCAGCAGCGCGCCGACGATCACCACCATGACGACCACCGGGCGACGCATCACGCCGTGCGCGAGCCGAGCCCAGGCGCCGTGGTCGGAGTCCACACCGACGGGACGGCCGCGCCGCCAGGGCATCCGGCCGGCGTCGATCCGGCGACCAAGGAGGAGCAGTACGCCGGGCAGGATCGTCAGCGCGGCGATCGCGGCGACGAGCACCGCGGCCACGCCGCCGTAGCCGAGGGAGCGCAGGAAGTTCTGCGGGAAGATCAGCAGCGAGGACATCGCCGCGGCCACGGTCAGCGCGGAGAAGAGGACCGTGCGACCGGCGGTGTCGAGCGTCGTACGGATCGCCTGCGCGGGCGCTCCGGGCTCGTCGGGCAGCGCGGCGAGTTCCTCGCGATAGCGGCTGATCACGAAGAGCGCGTAGTCGATCGCGAGGCCCATGCCCAGCAGCGAGATGACATTGAGGGAGAAGACCGAGACCTCGGTGAAGGTGGTCAGCAGTCGCACGATCGCGAGTCCGCCGATCACCGCGATGCCGCCGACCATCGCGGGCATCAGCGCCGCGACGACGCTGCCGAAGATCAGCAGCGACAGGATGATCACGAGCGGCATGGAGATCAGCTCGGCCCGGGCGAGGTCCTTGCTCACCGTCTCGTTGACGCCCTTGTAGACCGCCCACTGACCGGCGATGTCGGTGCGCAACGTGGACGACTTGAGTTTGGGCACCACCTTGTCGGCGATGTCACTGGTGGCCGCCTGGTCCTTGCCCGCAAGGGAGATCAGGACCTCGGTGGCGTGCTGGTCGGTGCTCACCAGGGACTTGTCACGACTGTTCCAGTAGGTCACCACGGAGGTCGTCGTACCGGAGGGGATGCGCGCCAGCGCGGCGTCGACCTCCTGCTTGAAGGCCGGGTCGCTGACGGCGTGGTCCTGGCTCCGATAGAGCACGACCAGGTCGGCGTTCTTGTTGCCGAAGAGCGCCTTCTCACGAGCGAGCTCCCTGGCCGACTGGCTCGCCGGATCGTCGAAGCCGCCATTGCCGAGGTGGCCGAAGACGCCACCGCCGATGACGAGTCCGTACGCCGCCGCGGCGATCACCGCAAGCACCCCCACGGCGATGGTGGCGCGCGCCCTGCGCACCAGGAATCCTGCCCAGCGACCGATCATCATCCCCAACCTCTCCTGCGTTTACACCGTTAACTGTAAACGGTGTAAACTCGGGTTCGTCAAGTCCTTTCGCCAAGGAGTCCCATGTCGGTTGCGTCACCCACTCCGGCCGAGCGCCATGCCGCCACGCAGGGCCGGATCGTCGGCGCCGCCCGGAAGCTGGTCACCGAAGGACGCGAGCTGACCCTGCGCGCGGTGGCCCGCGAGGTGGGCGTGACCGCGCCGGCGCTCTATCGCTACGCCTCCAGTCATGAGGAGCTGGTGCTGCTGACCGCGATCGCCATCGATGCCGATGTCGCGCTGCGCGCCGGCCGGGCGGCCGCGCTGTACGACGACCCCGCCGAGCAGCTGCTCGCCGCCGCGGTCGAGTTCCGCCGCTGGGCCCTCGACAGCCGCGAGGAGTTCGCGCTGGTCTTCACCAATGTCGACGTCGACTGCCTGACCGCGCTCAAGGGCGAGGCGTCGACGGGCATGGTCTTCTCGGCGATGCTCTTCGCGGTCTGGGAGAAGTACCGCTTCCCGGTCCCGGCCCTCGACGATCTCGACCCCGGGCTCGCCGAGATCCTTCGCGATCCGCTGGTTCCCGCCGACCTCAGCGGCATCCCCGACGAGATGCGCGGCCTGGTCTGGGTGCTGCAGCGTGCCTGGTCACGCCTCTACGGCACGGTGACGCTCGAGGTCTTCGGGCACATCGATCCGCGCATGGTCGAGCAGACCCACCTCTTCCGGGCGATGGTCACCGACCAGGCCGGCCCGCTCGGGCTCACCGATGAGCTGCCGCGCCTGCAGGCCTTCGTCGACGGCCTGCTGCGATGACTCACCTGGCCTGGAAGAGGCCCATCAGGTTGCCCTCCACGTCCTTGAAGTAGGCCGCGAAGCCCATGTCGCCGACCTCCTGGCGACCGAGCACGGTCATGCCACCGAGCTCCTCGATGCGCTTGAGGGCGACGTCGATGTCGTCGACGTCGATGGTGATGACGGGACGATCGGTCGGGCTCTCCCGCTTGATCATGCCGCCGCCGACGTAGCCCTTCTCCGAGGGGAAGCCCGCCGCGTCGACCGGACCGGTCTCGACGAGACTGAAGTGGGCGCCGTCGTTGATCACCCAGCCGAAGGCATCGCGATAGAAGGCGCGCGCCCGCTCACCGTCGTCGAAGGGGATCTCGAAGTGCACCACACGTCCGGACATGGCCTCAGCCTAGCCGTGCCGCCCACCTCCTAGGGTGGGTCCATGGAGCTGCGCGATCCGCAACACCGGGTGAGTCCGCGGGCACGGTGGCTGTGGGTCGCCGAGTCGCTCGTCGAGTCGGGGGTCGTGATCGCCGTACTCATCCTGGTCACCGGCCCGTGGGACTGGTTCTCGCTGCCCGGCTGGGCCTGGGTCGCGCTCATCGTCGCCGCTCTCGTCCATGTGATCGCGATGCCGACGATCCGGTACGCCGTGCACCGCTGGGAGACGACGCCGACCGCGGTCTACACCCAGTCGGGATGGATCCGCCGGGAGCGCCGGATCGCGCCACTGAGCCGGGTCCAGACGATCGACTTCGAGCAGGGCGCTCTCTCCCGGATGCTGCGCCTGGCAGATGTCCGGGTGACCACGGCCTCCGCCGCCGGACCGGTGAAGATCAAGGGCATCGAGAAGCACGTCGCCGAGGAGATCGTCGCCGACCTCACCGAGCGGACCGCCGCGACCACCGGTGACGCAACGTGAGCGAGACGGATTCCGCCGTACTCGCCGCCGACCACGACTGGCGTCGCCTCGATCCGCGGATGCTGTTGGTGCACCCGGTCAACGAGGTGGTCCGCTTCCTGCCCGCCCTGGTCGCGATCTTCTTCGTGGGCCGCAGCTCCTCCGGCGACATCTGGTGGCACGTGGTCCCGGTCGCGGTGCCGATCGCCATCGGCGTACTGCGCTATTTCGCGACGCGCTTCCGGATCGCCGACGGCCGGCTCGAGCTGCACCGCGGGCTCGTGTCGCGCAATGTCCTCACGACGCAGCTCGACAAGGTGCGCACCGTCGAGCTGACCTCCTCCCCCATCCATCGCGTCCTCGGACTGGCGAAGGTGCAGATCGGCACCGGCTCGGCCGCGAAGGAGGGCGACGAGAAGTTCGTGCTCGACTCACTCGGCACCGGCGAGGCTCGCGCGCTCCGGCACGCGCTCCTGCACCGTCGTACGGCGGAGGCAGGCGCAGCGCCCGCCGAGACCGTTCAGGACGACGTCCTGCTCGTCTTCGACCCGGCCTGGGTGCGATTCGCTCCGCTGACGACCGGTGGCCTGCTGATCGCGCTCGGTGCCCTGGCCGCCGGCAACCAGCTCGTCGGCCCGGTGGTCCACCGGCTCTCCGAGAAGGTCGACCTGCACCAGCCGCAACACCTCGGCCTCACCATCGCGGCCGGCCTGGTCGTCTTCGTCGTGGTGATCTCGGTACTGTCGATCATCGGCTACCTGCTCACCAACTGGGGATTCACCCTGACCCGCGACCGGGAGGCCCGCAGCCTGCACATCCGCAAGGGCATGCTGACCACCCGCGAGACGAGCCTCGAGATCGCGCGGGTCCGCGGCGTGGAGGTGCACGAGCCGCTCGGGCTGAGGCTCGCGCACGGCGCCCGGCTGATGGCGATCGTCACCGGCCTGACCAAGCGCGAGGCCGGCAGCACCGCCCTGGTCCCCGCTGCGCCCGCCGCCATCGTCGGCCGCACCGCGGTCACCACCCTCGGCGACGAAGGGGCAATGACGATGGCGCTGCTGCGGCATGGTCCACGCGCCAGTCGTCGGCGCTACACGCGCGCACTCGGCGTCGCCGCCGTCCTGGATCTGGCCATGGCGGTCGTGATCGTCATCCGAGACGCTCCGCTCGGGTGGCTCGTCCTTCTCGCCGTGATCCCGGTGGTGGCGGTCACCCTCGCCCGTGACCGCGACCGACGGCTCGGGCACGCGCTCACCGATCGCTTCGTCGTCAGCAGGGCGCACTCCCTGCGCGGCCGCCGCAGCATCCTCGAACGCGAGGGCATCATCGGCTGGAACATCGAGCAGACCTGGTTCCAGCGCCGGGCCGGGCTGGTCAACCTGACCGCCACGACCGCCGCCGGCAAACAGGGCTACACGATCCACGACATCCCGGAGGGCGAGGCGGTGACACTGGCCGCGGCCGCCGTACCGGGGCTGCTGGACGAATTCGTGGCCTCCTAGACGAGACGGCGGTAGAGCGGCAGCGGCGCATGCTTGAGCAGGACGCCGACGGGTGCCCACGGCAACGGCGGTACGACGGCCGAGTCGACGCGCTTCTCGATCTTGCGCACCATCGCGCGTACCCCGTCCTCGGTGGAGGACATCATCGGCACATTCTGTTTGACCTGGTCGTTCATCTCCGAGGCGATGTAGCCCGGGTAGAGCACCGTCACGTCGATCGGCTTGCGTGCCAACTCCACCCGGAGGCCCTCGACGAGATGCGCGACGCCGGCCTTGGTGGCGGCGTACGTCGTGAGATTGCGGGGCAGACCGCGGAGCGCCGCCATCGAACTGATCATCACGAGGTGGCCGCTGTTCTGCTCGCGGAAGATCTCCATCGCCGCCTCGGTCTGGGCGAGCGCGGCCACGAAGTTGGTCATCGCGGTCTGCTTGTTGGCGTCGTACCGGCCGGTGCCGAGAGGCTGCCCCTTGCCGAGCCCAGCGTTGACGATGACCTTGTCGATCGTGCCGAAGTCCTCCCGGAAGGCGCCGAAGACCGCGAAGACCTGCTCGTCGTCGGTGACATCGAGCGCGCGCACCTCGACGCGAACCTCCGGGTGCCTCCCGGCGATCTCGACCTTCAACTCCTCGAGCCGTTCGGTACGACGCGCGCACAGCGCGAGGTCGTAGCCCTTGGCCGCGAACTGGCGCGCCATCTCCGCGCCGAGCCCCGAACTGGCCCCGGTGATCAGGATCGTCTCGCTCATGGGCCTCAGTCTCCTATGCCCCAGACCGCTGAGACCCCAGGCAAATGCATGATGGACACCCCGAGACCCCACTCAAATGCATCCTCAGGTCATCCAGACCCCAAGCAAATGCACTATGGGCATCTGGGCCGCACGGGCTGAATTGCATTTGCCTGGGGTCTCAGGGTGCTGATGCTGCATTTGCTTGGGGTGTCAGCGGGTTGAGAATGCATTTGAGTGGGGTCTCAGCGATAGCTGAGCAGTTCTGAACGTCCCTCGAGGTGGGTGTGCTCGTTGAAGCTGACCAGGGTGGTGCCGCGACGGCCACTGACGAGGTGGCTGACGCCGGAGTTCACGCAGACGCGGTTCAGCCGGTGCCAGAGGACGGTCCTGGCCGGGGCCTCGTCGACGAGGAGGCTGGCCGCCGCCCACGCGATCGGGCCACCCGAGGTGACGATCGCGGTGGTGCCGTCGTACGCCGTGGCCCGTTCGAGCGCGCGCGCCACCCGGCCCGTGAACTCCGCGAAGGACTCGTCGTAGTCGTCGTGCTGGCCATCTGTCCATCGGCTGCTGGCCACCTCGAACCACTGCTGGAAGACCGCCCGGTCGGTGTGCGCCGCCTCCGGCACCGGCACCCGCGCCAGCATCGACACGTGGTCGAACTCGGCCCAGTCGGTGTCGACGTCGGTGACGCTCAGCCCGGCCGCCTCGGCGGTCTCGCGATGGCGGCGCATCCCACCCGACACCACCCGATCCGGTACGACGCCCCGCAGCCGCCAGATCTCACCCAGCGCCTCGCCCTGCTGATGTCCCAGTGACGAGAGCACGTCGTAGTCGTCGGCACCCCAGGAGGCCTGGCCGTGCCGGACCAGGAGCAGTCGGCCCACCGCTCAGCCCTCCGCGATCAGCTGTCGGCAGCGCGCACCGAGATGCGTGACGGCAGGGCCGAAGATCGCATAGGTCTCATTGGTGGTCTGCTTGTGGAAGTAGCGGTAGTAGATCTGCTGCGCGATCACCGCGAGCCGGAAGATCCCGAAGACCTCGTAGAAGCGCCACTGCTCGGGCGTCACCGAGAAGCCCATCGCGGCGCAATAGCGCTGCACCACCTCGGCGCGGGTCAGCATCCCGGGCAGGTGCGTCGGCTGCCGGCGGAAGAGTTGCATGAACTCGTCGTCGTCGCCCTGCACCCAGTAGGCGATGGTGCCGCCGAGGTCCATCAGCGGATCGCCCAGCGTCGCCATCTCCCAGTCCAGTACGCCGACCACGCGCGTCGGATCCCCGCGATCGAGGACCAGGTTGTCGAAGCGGAAGTCGTTGTGGATCAGGCAATTGCCGACATCCTCCGGCTGGTGCTCGTCGAGCCAGGCCATGACCTCCTCGAGATCCGGAGCGTCGTCGGTGACGGCATTGCGGAAGCGGGTGGACCAACCGCCGACCTGACGGCCGACGTACCCATTGCCCTTGCCGAGCGCGGCCAGGTCGGGAGCGCTGACGTCGACGCGGTGCAACGCGATCAGGGTGTCCAACGCGTTCTCGCAGAGCGCCCGCGTCTGCTCCTCGGTGAGCACCACCTCGGGCGGGAGATCGCGACGCGGAATGATCCCGTCGACCCGCTCCATGACATAGAAGTCCGAACCGATCACGGACTCGTCGGTGCACAGCGCCACCATCGTCGGAACCAGGCCGAAGGGTTTCTTCAGCGCCGCCTGGATGCGGAACTCGCGACCCATGTCGTGGGCGCCCTTCGCCTTGCGGCCCGAGGGCGGCCGGCGCAGGATCACATCGCGCGGGTGCGCGCCTCCCGTCGTACGGATCGAGTAGGTGAGATTCGAGGCGCCGCCACCGAACTGCTGCACCTCGACCTCGCCGTCGATCTGCTCGCCCTGGGCGCGCAGCCAGGCGAGCACCGCATCGACGTCGAAGGCGTCCTCGCCGCGGACATCGCTCGCGCCCTCGATGGCACTCATGCCCGCTCCTCCAGCTTCGCCGCCTGCGCGCGCATCACGTGGTCATAGGCGGCACGGTCCGAGACCTTCAGTCCGTACGCCGCGCGGGCCGCCTCGTCGGGGAGGATCACCTCGACCCCGTCGTCGATGCCCTGCAGGACCGCGGCCGCGATCTGCTCCGCCGAGGTCGGCGAGTTCTCCACCATCCGGCTGAGTACGACGCCGACGGCCTCGTCGCGGCCCTGCAGCGAGGACATCAGGTTCGTCCGGAAGTACGACGGGCACACGACGTGCGCGCCCACCCCGTACGACGCCAGCTCGTGTCCGATCGTCTCGGTGAAGGCCACGACAGCGGCCTTCACCGCGTTGTAGGAGCCCATGCCCGCCGGGTGCACCAGCCCGGCCAGCGAGGCCACGTTGACGATCGTGCCGGAGCGCTGCTGCTTGAACAGCGGCGTGAAGGTGCGGACTCCGCGGACGACGCCGAAGAGGTTGATCTCGGTGATCCACTGCCATTCGTCGAGGTCGGCGACGTCGACGCGGCCGCCACCGGCGACGCCGGCATTGTTGACGAGGATGTCGAGGCCGCCCCAGTGTTCCTCGACCCAGGCCAGGGCGGCATTCCAGTCGTCCTCGGAACGCACGTCCAGGCGGATCGCGCCCTCACCGTTCTCCACGGCCAGGTCGGCGACGAGCACCTCGTCGCCGCGTGCCCGGAAGGCCGCCGTGAGCGCGGCCCCGAGCCCGGAGGCGCCTCCGGTGACGAGAACCCTGCTCATGAGTGCTTCGCGATCTCGAGGCGGGCGATGACCCCGCGATGGACCTCGTCGGGACCGTCGGCGAGCCGCAGGGCCCGGGCATTGGTCCACATCGCCGCCAGCGGGAAGTCCTGCGAGAGACCGCCACCACCGTGCAGCTGCATCGCCATGTCGATGACCTGCTGGGCCATGTTGGGCACGATCACCTTGATCTGGCTGACCTCGCTGAGCGCGTTGAGGGCACCGCCCTCGTCGAGCTTCCAGGCCGCGTTGAGCACCAGCAGGCGAGCCTGGTCGATGGCGATCCGGGCGTCCGCGACCCGCTCCGCATTGCCGCCGAGCTTGATCAGTGGCTTGCCGAAGGCGGTGCGCTCGAGACCGCGCTTGACCATCATCTCCAGCGCGACCTCGGCCTGGCCGATGAGCCGCATGCAGTGGTGCACCCGCCCGGGGCCGAGCCGGCCCTGGGCGATCTCGAAGGCGCGGCCCTCGCCGAGCAGGATGTTGCTCTTGGGCACCCGTACGTCGTCGAAGATCACCTCGCCGTGCCCGACCGGCTCGTCGAAGAGGTTCATCGTGGACAGCAGTCGCTTCACCGTCACACCGGGGGTGTCCACCGGGACCAGGACCATCGTGTGCCGGTGGTGTCGATCCGCCTCGGGGTCGGACAGCCCCATGAAGATCATGATCTTGCAGTCCGGGTGGCCGATACCGGTGGAGAACCACTTGCTGCCGTTGATCACCACCTCGTCGCCGTCCACGACCGCGGTCGCGGCCATGTTGGTGGCGTCCGAGGAGGCAACGCCGGGCTCGGTCATCGCGAAGGCGGAGCGGATCCGGCCGTCGAGCAGGGCCTCCAGCCACTGCGCCTTCTGCTCGTCGGTGCCGTACTTGAGCAGCACCTCCATGTTGCCGGTGTCGGGCGCGTTGCAGTTGAAGACGTACGGCGCCAGGAAGGTCGCGCCCCCCATCGCCTCGGCCAGGGGTGCGTAGTCGACATTGCTCAGCCCGGCACCGCCGTGCGTGCCGAACTGCCCGGCGTACGGCTGGTCGTGTCCGGCGGGCAGGAAGAGATTCCAGAGACCTTGCGCGCGGGCCTTCGCACGCAGGGTCGCCATGATCGGGCTCTCCTGCCAGGACCCGCCGGCGGAGAGCCGCGCCACGTCGGCGTGGTACTCCTCCTGGACGGGCGCGATCTCTTCGCGGACGAAGGTCGAGACGAGGTCGGTCAGCTCGGCGGCACGCGGTGACGGTGAGAAGTCCACGTCCCGGAGCCTAGCGACCGGCCGCTCGGGTCAACCGCAGGTGGACGTGAAAGCGGCCGGATCGGGGATGCTCTCCAGGACCGGCGTCGACGCGACCGAGATCGGCCCGGTCTGACCGGGTCCGCTCCGTACGACGCTGGTCACCGTCGCGGACTGCCCCGGGGCGAGGTCGACGGCGAGCTGGCCGACCTCCTGGCCGCGTTGGCGTCCGTTCGTCGCGGTGACGTCCTTGCCGTTCATCTCGATCGACTCGATGCTCCCTTGCCAGGGCGAGTAGACGTACATCTGCATCAGGATGTGACCCGGGGTCGCATACCGGCCGTCGCCCTTCACGAAGACGGACAGCGCACCGGGATTCGCCGGAGCCGTCGACCGGAGGGTCGTGGTCACCTTGATCCGCTGTACGCCGCCCGAGCAGCCCATCGACTGCGCCGTGGTCCGCTGCCGCAGGTAGTACTCCATCTTTCCGGCGACGCCGTCGTTGTAGTAGATCCCGACCTGCGCCGTACTCCCGGTGTCGCCGGGCAGCGCGCCGGAGAGCTGGTGACGGCCGATGACCTTGCTGATGTCGGGGTGCGCCGACCACGCGAGCACCCGGCGCTGCAGGGCAGCGGAGACCAGGCCCCGGATGCCGAGCAGCTGGTTGCCCTGACCCTTCACGAGAGCGTCGAAGGTGCTCCGGGCGGCGGCCTCGTAGAAGGCATTCTGGGCGGCCGGATCCAGGACGGTCTGATAGACGGTGTTGAGCAGATAGGGGACCGCGTTGGTGGCGTCGAGCTGTGCCCCGCCGCTCACGCGGACCGGACCGGTGCCGCGCAGCACGTAGCTGAGTGCGATCGGATCGACGGCGAAGACACCGTCCGCCTTGATGCCGCGCGCCTGCGCCAACCCGGCCTCCATCTGCGCCACCCGCGGGAAGTCGGGATTGAAGGTCAGGTCGCGCGGGTCCTCACCCAGGTTCGCTCCGAAGAGACGGGCCTCGTCCGCCGTCGGGCGTACAGGCTGCGTGCCGAAGGCAAGGGTGGCACCGTCGCCCTGGGCTCCCATCGTCAGCCGGCCGTGGTCGGCGTGCAGCACCGCGAAGGATCCGGGCATGCCGCCGGTGGCCCGCACCTCGGCCGGATTCTGGATCAGCAGCAGGTAGGTGCGCGGCCCGTCCGCACCGAGCATGCTCGGCATCACCTCGAAGGCGCTGGCCGCGGCGTCGATGGCGGCCTTGGCGCCGGCGACCCGGACCTGGAGGTCGGTGACGAGCTGCTTGAAGGGGAAGGTCAGCCCCGGCTGAGTGATCGCGGCCATCTTGTCCGCAGCCGGACCCACCGCACGCGCGGCCTCGCGCAGGGCCGGGGCGTGCCGGCGTACGGCGGCCAGGTCGATGCGGCCGTGGTGCGGTCGGAGGTCGCCGGATTCGACCTCGCGGGCGATGCCGAGCAGGGTCGGCAGGCTCCAGCCAGCGATCTGGTCGATGACCTCGGCCGAGGTGCGGACCGCCGAGATGTCCTTGCCGATCAGCGGGACGTGCGCCGCGATCCACCAGAGCGGGCCGCCCGTCGAAGCGTGTGCGGAGCCGGCCGACTTCCGCAGCTCGGCCGCCGTCGAGTCGGCCTGGGCCAGTTGCCCGCTGTCGAGCTCACGGGTGAGCTGGAGGCCCTGGTCACGGACCTTGGAGAGGGCATGGGCCGCCGACCAGGCCTGCCAGACGAAGACCACGAGGCAGAGCAGCAGAACGATGCCCGCGCCGATCGCCAAACGCCGGCGGATGGTGCCGTCGAGCGCAGGTGGTCGCTTCACAGGAGCCGGTCGAGCAGCCTTCTGCTACTCGGCGCTGCTACTCGACGCTGCCGCCGGCCGGCGGAGCACCGGCCGCGGCGTGACGCCGGTTGCGGACCATGGCGACGCCGCCGCCCAGGACCAGGACGAGCGCGAGGAGCGCGACCCAGAAGGCCGGGCCACCGGTGTTCGGCAGGCCGGAGCCGCTGCCGCCGCTGGTGCCGCTGCCGTTGTGGTGCCCGTTGCCGTTGCCGCCGACCTGGCCGGTCCCGGTCGCCTTGCGCGGCAGGATGGTCACCGGGGAGTGCAGTAGGCCGGACTCGGCGGCGACGATGCGCACCGCGTGGCCGGCGCCGACCGCGGCGGAGTCGTAGGTGCACCGAGCGGTGACATCGCGAAGCTGCTTCTTGGTCACCTTCTGGGTGGCGAAGGTGTGCGTGAAGGTGTCGGTGTTGTGCCCGGTCGCGGTCTGACCGAGGAAGTCGACCTTCCAGGTCGAGCACTCGACATTGGACTTCACGGTCGCCTGGACGGTCTGGCCGCCGTACACCGTGTGCCGATTGAGGGAGAGGTTGAAGACCGGCGAGGGGTAGGCCTGGGCCGCACCAACGCTGACCAGCGAGACCACCAGCGCGAGCAGCGCGGCGGCGAGCAGACGGAACAGCTTCATCGTGGTTTTCTCTCTCCCAAGTCGTCCGGGCAGCCCGCAGCCTACCGAGCTGGCGTCATCCCTAACGACCGGTCCGAGCGGTGGTTATCTTGACCCCCGAAAAATGTTTGGCGGGTGCGAGCGCGCTTTCGGGTGAACGGCAGGTGGCCGGGGCACCCGTGGGTGCCCCGGCCACCGAAATGTCCGCTTCGTCGTCCGCTCAGGCGGGGAAGCTCTCGCCCTTCTCCGCCATCTCGACCAGGCGTGCGGTCGGGGTGAAGCGGTCGCCGTACTTCTCGGCGAGCTGCTGCGCCCGGGCCACGAAGCCCTTCAGGCCGCGTCCGGCCGGACCGTCGAAGTTCTGCATGTACTGGACGGTGCCACCGGTCAGCGGCGGGTAGCCGATGCCCATGATCGCGCCGATGTTGGCCTCGGCGGCGGACTCGATGACGCCCTCCTCGAAGCACTTCGCGGTCTCGAGCGCCTCGATGACCAGGTAGCGGTCCTTGAGGTCCTCGATGTCGGCCGGCTCGGACTTCGACGGGAAGAGGTCGGCGAGACCCTTCCACAGGCCCTGACGGCGACCGTTCTCGTCGTACTCGTAGAAGCCGGCGCCACGCAGGCGACCGGGACGACCCGCCTCGATCATCTTGTCGACCACGCCGTCGGCCGGGTGCGCGACGTAGGCGTCACCGGCAGCATCCTTGGTGGCCTTGCGGATCTTGGCCATCAGCTCCATGTTGAGCTCGTCGGAGAGCTGCAGGGTGCCGACCGGATAGCCGGCCTGGGTGGTGGCCCGCTCGACCGAGATCGGGTGCACGCCCTCGGTGAGCATCGCGAGACCCTCGTTCACCATCGTGCCGATGACCCGCGAGGTGTAGAAGCCACGGCTGTCGTTGACGACGATCGGGGTCTTCTTCATCTGGAGGACGACGTCGATCGCCTGGGCGACCG
>JASLCW010000188.1 GCA_030151765.1 Marmoricola sp. | reverse complement strand
GTGGCGTCGACGGCGGCGATGGTGTCGATCCCGCCGCCGAGGGCGTGGGTGTCGACCAGCGTCTGGTCCGCCCAGCCGGTGCCGCTCCACGTCGCCCAGTGCACGTCGAACGCCGTGGAGCCCTGCTCCGCGTAGCGATACGAGACGCCGACGAGCTGTCCGCCGGCGATGGCCATCTTCGCCGTCTGCACCGCGGGCGCGTCCGGGGAGACGGTGTTCACGGTCTCTCCGGGGGCGAACGTGCGCCAGACCGTCGCGCCCGGATCCGTCGGCCGGACGGGCGCCGTGAGCGCCGTGCCCGCGACGTCGCGGAAGACCTTGGTCGCCGGGTCGTAGACGACGTACGAGCCGAGGTGGCGGTAGGGTCCGGCGGGCCACGGACCCCACTCCCAGAGGATGTGCACCCGGCCGCTGTCGTCGACGGTGAGGTCGTCGGCATAGAACGAGTAGCCCACGGCCGAGGCGATCACCGCCTCCCGCGTCCACGTGCCGGTCGCGGGGGTGTAGTGGTACAGGACGCCGTCCCGGCGGCCCTGGGGGTCGGCGCCCACGCGCACCATGAGCCAGGCGTCGCCGTTCGCACCGGGCGCGGTCACCGGATAGGAGATCGCGGCGCCCTGGTCGGGCATCTCGGCGCTCACGTCGACGAGCGAGGTCACGTCGCCCGCGACCGTCGAGCGGAAGTAGTGCCACGGCTCGTGGTGCATCGAGACGAACGCATGGATCTGGCCGGATCCGTCCACGACGATCGAGGGCTGGTTGTGCCCGTTGTCGTCGAGGAAGTCGGCGCAGGCGCCGGTGGACGTGCGCAGGCATCCGGTCGTCCAGGCGCCGTCGGCGGTGCGGGCCGCCAGGTGCACCTGGTGCCGGCCGGTGGTGGCGGTCACGTTGTACGCGAAGTACGTGGTGCCGCCGACCACGGCGAGCGGGTTCCACCAGCCGGACTGGTTCGAGGCGTCGACGGTGACCGGCACGGTCTCCAGGGACGGGGAGGCCGGATCCGCCCCCGCGGCGGGAGCGGCGAGCACGGAGAGCGTCACGGCGGCTGCCGCCGCGACGCCTGCCCAGGTGCGCGGAGTCATCGGGAGCCTCAGCCGATCAGCTTCTGGGCGGCTTCGCCGGCCTGTGCCATCGCGTCCTTGGGGCTCTGCTGGCCCACGAGCACCGCCTGCACGCGCTCGGCGACGACGGTCTCGATCTGCGCGTACTGCGGATACGCCCAGAACGGGTTGGTCGTGGCGGTCTTGGTGATCCGCTCGGCGAACCGCTTGCCGAAGACGTCGGCGGCGACCTCGGAGGAGGCCTGCGCCTCGGTGGTCACCGGCGGGAGGCCGCGCAGCTTGTAGTCGCCGAGCACGGCGTCCAGGTCGCTCGTGGACCACTGGCCGAAGTCGGCAGCGGTGCGGGTGCCCTTGTCGTCTCCGACGACCACGATCGCGCCGCCCCAGACCAGAGCCCGCGGCGTGTCGCCCTTCTTCAGCACCGGACGCGACTGCGGGACCAGCTTGCTCGCGAGGTCCTTGTCCGGGGAGTCCTTCGTGACCGCGCCGCGACCGACGGGCGCATCGTCGTAGATCGCCGTGCGGCCCTGCGAGAACAGGGAGCGTGCGTCGAAGCGGTCGACGTCGGCGGCGATCAGGCCCTGGTCGTACAGGGACTTGTACCAGGTGACGGCGGCGACGCTCTCGTCGTCGCCGATCGCGACCTTGCCGTCCTTCACCAGCGGGCTGCCGAAGGTCTGCATCCAGATGAGGATGTCCTTCAGCTGCGCGGCCTTGGTCGAGGCGGCATAGGGGATCAGCCCGTTGCCGAGCGCCTTGAGCTTCTTGAGCGCCTTCTCGTAGTCGTCGACCGTCACGGGGAACTCGTCGACGCCGGCCTTCGCCAGCAGCTCCGAGTTGGTGACGAGGCCGATGGCGCCGATCGTCCACGGGAAGCCGTACTGCACGCCGTCGAACTGCGCCGCCTTGAGCGCCGCGGCCGTGTAGCCGCGATCCTTCGTGAGCCCGGACACGTCCTGCAGCTTGCCGAGTGCGGCCAGCGACGCCAGCCAGGCCACGTCGACGTGTGCGGCGCCGGTGAACTGCCCGCCGCGCACCTGCAGCATGAGCTGCTTGAAGTACTCGTTGTACGGGAAGGAGACCTCGGCGATGTCGACCTTCTGCGTGGTCTTGTAGCCGTCCAGCAGGGCCTTGATGGCCGGCGCAGCGGCCTCCTCGGTGAGCGACCAGCTGGCGAAGGAGAAGCCGGCGGGCGTGAAGGATCCGGCCGCGAGACCCGACGGGGTCGCGCTGGGGGCGGCGCCGCCTCCGCTGGGCATGCAGCCGGCGAGCGCGATGCCGGCGGCGCCGAGCCCGGCGAGGGAGAGCAGCCGGCGGCGGGAGATGGGGGTGGAGGTCATGCGATTCTCTCTTCTTCGAGGGGGTGCGGTCAGCCCTTGACGGCGCCGGCGGTGAGTCCGCCGACGAGGTACCGCTGCAGGGCGATGAAGGCGATGGCGACCGGGAGGGACACCACCAGGGAGGCGGCCATCAGCTCGGGCCACGCGGTCGAGGCCTCTCCGATGAACGTGTTGACGAGGCCCGGCGGCAGAGTCTGCTTGTCGGGGCCGGCGAGGGTGAGGGCGAAGATGAAGTCGTTCCAGCCGCGCACGAAGGCGAAGAGGCCGGCGGCGACGAGGCCGGGCGCGGCGAGCGGCATCACGATCGAGTGGATGATCCGGAGGCGGGAGGCGCCGTCGACCCTGGCCGCTTCGATGAGCTCGTCCGGGATCGTGTCGAAGAAGCCCTTCAGCATCCACACGCACAGCGGGAGCGTGAACGTCGTGAACGAGAGCACCAGGGCCGTGTAGGTGTTCAGCAGGCCGTATGCCGAGAACACCGCGTACAGCGTGATGAGCAGCAGGGCCTGGGGGAACATCTGCGACGCCAGGACGAAGTACATGAGGCTGCGGCGGCCCCGGTAGCGGAACTTCGAGAACGCGTAGCCCATGTAGGCCGAGACGATCACGGACAGCACGGCCGTGATCACCGAGACGACGATGCTGTTGCGGAGGTACCCGAACAGCGCCGGATTGGCCGCGAGGGCCGCATACGCGTCGAACGTGATCTCGGTCGGGAACAGGCGCGGCGGATAGGAGAACACCTGCGTGCGCGGGGTCAGGGAGGTGGCCAGCAGCCAGTACACCGGCAGCAGCGCGAACCCGCCGAAGATCACGATCGCGATCCAGGCGCTGACCTTCACGGCGCGGCGGTCGCTGCGCAGGCGACGGCGGCGGGGAGTGGGCGGGGTGGTGGTCGTGGTGGCAGGAGCGTGCTGCTCGAGGACGGCGGTCATCGCTTCTCCCCTCTCTCCGAGAAGCGGACGTAGACGACGACGAGGCCGAGCAGCAGGATCATCCAGAGCAGGCCGATCGCTCCGGCGTGGCCGAGGTCGAAGCCTGTGAAGGCGGTCTCGTACACCGCCGTGGCGAAGGTCTGCGTGGCGCCGGCGGGTCCGCCGCCGGTGAGCACGTAGATGATGTCGAAGTGCTGGAAGTTCCAGATGAACTCCAGGAGCAGGACGAGCCCGATGATGCCGCGCATCTGAGGCACCGTGATGGAGAAGAACCGGCGCACGGTGCCCGCGCCGTCGATCTCGGCCGCCTCGTGCAGCTCGTGGGGCACCGTCTGCAGCCCGGCGAGGAGCATGACCATCATCCAGGGGAAGGACTGCCACGTCTTCGCGACGATGACGGCGATCATGGCGGTCGTGGGGTGCGCGAGCCAAGCCTGCGGCTCGTCGATGAGCCCGACGCCCTCGAGCAGAGCGTTCATCACCCCGTAGTTGGCGTTGAAGATCCACATCCACAGGAACGAGACCACGACCCCGGGGATGAGCCACGGGATGAGCATGACGCCGCGGAGCACCTTGGTGCCGCGGATCTTGGTGCTGAGCGCCAGCGCGAGGCCGAATCCGATCACGAACGGCGCGATCGTGGTCCCGAGCGTGAACACCAGCGTCTGGCCGAGCAGGCGGAAGAAGTCGCCCTGCAACACGTCGACGATGTTCTGCAG
>JASLCW010000172.1 GCA_030151765.1 Marmoricola sp. | reverse complement strand
TCGTGTACGCCGTGCGCAGCCGGTCACGGTTGTGCGGTGTCATCAGGGGGATCTCGAGCCGGTCGAGCATCGCCCCGGGCATCGGCACGCAGATCACGCCGCTGGAGTGGCGGATCGTGAACGCCATCAGCTCGGGGGTCGCCTTGCTGGCGGCGAAGATGATGTCGCCCTCGTTCTCGCGGGTCTCGTCGTCGACGACGACCACGGCCTTGCCGGCGGCGATCTCGGCGATGGCCTCCTCGACGGGGTCGAGACGGACGCCGCCGCGCTCGTCGGTTGCCTTGGTCATGACTGCTCCTGCTCTCTGTTCTGTCGTGGTCATCGGGCCACCAGCTTCTCGACGTACTTGGCGATCACGTCCACCTCGAGGTTGACCGGATCGCCGGGCTGCTTGAAACCGAGGGTGGTGCGGGCCAGCGTCTCGGGGATGAGGCTGACGGTGAAGGACTCGTCGGTCACCTCGACGACGGTCAGCGAGATCCCGTCGACCGTGATCGAACCCTTGGCGACGAGATAGCGGCCCAACTCGGCGGGCATCGCGATCTCGACGATCTCCCAGTGCTCGCTCGGCGTCCGGCTGCGCACGGAGCCGGTGCCGTCCACGTGCCCCTGCACGATGTGACCGCCCAGCCGCGTGGCCGGCGTGACGGCACGCTCCAGGTTGACGCGACTGCCGGCCTCGAGTGCGCCCAGGGAGGTCTTGGCGAGCGACTCGGCCATCACGTCGGCGGTGAAGCGGTCACCGTCGCGGTCGGCCACGGTCAGGCAGCATCCGTTGACGGCGATCGAGTCGCCGAGCGCGGCATCGCTGGTGACCAGCGCACCCGTGATGGTGAGGCGTACGGCGTCCGCCTGCGGCTCGATGCCGGCGACAGTGCCGAGTTCCTCGACGATTCCGGTGAACATCTCAGTCTCCCTCTGTCGGGGTCGGTTCGAGCACGAGGCGGACGTTGGCGTCGGGTCCTTCCCCGACGACGCTCGCCTGGACGATCTCGAGTTCCAGTGCGTCGGTGATGGTGGTGATGCCCAGGTCCGCGACTGCGTTGAGTCCGGCGCCGAGCAGCTTGGGTGCGATGTAGGCGACGACCTCATCGACCACGCCGGCCCGCAGGAAGGCGGCGGCCAGGGTCGGCCCGCCTTCGGTGAAGACATGGCGTCGGCCGAGTTCGAAGAGCTCGGCCAGGGCCTTGTGGGGATCACGCGTGCGCAGGTGCAGGCTGGGCGCGGCCGCGTCGAAGATGCGCTTGGTCGCGGGCAGTTCACGCTCGCCCATCACCACGCGCAGGGGCTGATGCGGGAGCGGCTGGTCGTCGGCGTCGCGCACGGTCAGAGCCGGGTCATCGATCTCCACCGTCCCGGTGCCGACGAGCATGACATCGCAGATCGACCGCAACTGGTGGGTGTCGGTCCGGGCGGCCGGCGACGAGACCCAGCGGCTGGTGCCGTCGGCGGCGGCACTGCGGCCGTCGAGGGTCGTGGCGAGCTTCCAGGTGACGAGCGGACGCCCGTGCGCCAGCCCGAAGAGCCAGGCCCGGTTGAGCGCCCGCGACTCCTCCTCGAGCAGTCCGATCCCGACGACGATCCCGGCCTCGTGCAGACGCTGGGCGCCACCGGCCGCCATGGGATTGGGATCCGGCATCGCGCAGATGACCTTGGCGACGCCTGCTTCGATCAGCGCCTCCGCGCACGGACCGGTCCGTCCGGTGTGATTGCAGGGTTCGAGCGTCACCACGGCCGTCGTACCGCGGGCACGGTCACCGGCCTGTCGCAGGGCGTCGACTTCTGCGTGCGGCGTACCGGCACCGCGATGGTAGCCCTCGGCGACGACCTCGCCCCCGGGAGTCAGCAGCACGCAGCCGACGCGCGGATTGGGCCCGAGCGGAAGGCCCGGTGTGGCGGCCAGCTCGAGCGCACGTGCCATCGCGGCGGTCTCCGCCTGGGTGGCGCTCTGCTCGGATGGGGGTGTCATCGTCGTCTTCCGGTCCGGTGGCTGATCCACTCGGCGATTCCGGGGCGACGGCACCCGTCTCCGGCCGGCTCCGGGCCGACAGGGCGGGCACTGCGTGCATCTTTCCATCCGGACTTTGACCGTCGGTCCAGGACTTCCGAGCGAAGCGAGAAAGCTTCGACCGGTCACCTGGTCAACCGGCCACTGGCGGTGGTCGGGTCGCGGACTTCTGAACCTTCGTCCAGTCACCGCCGGTGCGGAATTTCACCGCCCCCAGAGCACGCGAGCTTCACACTCGTTGCGATCAGCCTGCCACACGATCGCAACCAGCGGGACACCTGGGTGGTGTGGTCGTCGTCACGCCAGGGCGCGGTCGCGCAGGGCGTTGACCATCGCGTCGGGGTCATCGGCGGAGTACACCGCGGACCCGGCGACGAAGGTGTCGGCGCCGGCCTCGGCACAGCGCTCGATCGTCTCGAGCGAGACCCCGCCGTCGACCTGCAGCCACAGTTCGAGCCCGTGCCGGTCGATCAGCGCACGTGCCCGGCGGATCTTGGGTAGGCAGAGATCGAGGAATCTCTGGCCGCCGAAGCCGGGCTCGACCGTCATGATCAGGAGCATGTCGAGCTCGGGGAGCAGGTCCTCGTAGGGCTCGACCGGCGTGGCCGGCTTCAGGGCCATCGAGGCCCGAGCCCCCTTGGCGCGGATCTCGCGTGCCAGGCGCACCGGCGCCTTCGCCGCCTCCACGTGGAAGGTGACACTGCCCGCGCCCGCTTCGACGTACGCCGGCGCCCAGCGGTCCGGGTCGTCGATCATCAGATGCGCGTCGAGGGGCAGGTCGGTGTGCTTGCTCAGTGCCTCGAACATCGGCGCGCCCAGGGTCAGGTTGGGCACGAAGTGGTTGTCCATCACGTCGACATGCACCCAGTCCGCGCTGGGGATCCGGGCGACCTCGTCGGCCAGCCTGGACAGGTCGGCGTTCAGGATGCTGGGGGTGATTCTGGCGGCACTCATGGCGGGCTCATCCTTGCACGCGGAGCAGCGTCACGAACATGGCGTCCGTGCCGTGCCGGTGCGGCCACAACTGCACCGCTTCGGGGAGTTGCGGCGAAGCCGCGTCGTTCAACCAGGGCAGCATCGCGGGCGCGTCGAGCAGCGTGAGATCGGAGCGTTCGGCGAGCAGGGCGCGCACGACCTCGACCGTCTCGGCCAGCACGGGCGAGCAGGTCGCGTAGGCGACCACGCCGCCCGGCCGCGTCGAGTCGACGGCGGCGCGCAGCAGTTCGCCCTGCAGCGCGACCAGCCCGGGCAAGTCGGCGGGCTGCCGGCGCCAACGCGACTCCGGACGCCGACGCAGCGCCCCGAGGCCCGAGCACGGTGCGTCCACGAGGACCCGGTCGAAGCTCTCCCGCGGCCACGAAGGCCGCCTGCCGTCACCGCACACCACTTCGCGTACGCCAGCCGCCTTCACCAGCGCAGCCCGGTGCGGTGCCGCCTCGTTGGCGAGCAGAGTGACCTCGCGCTGATCGCCCAGTGCCTGCAGGAGTGCCGCCTTGCCGCCCGGGCCGGCACACAGGTCCAGCCAGGCACGCTCCCCTGTCACCTCCGGTGTCGTCGCCGCGATCGCGACGAGCTGCGAGCCCGCATCCTGAACGCCGGCGCGCCCCTCGCGCACCGCCGCGATCTCCCCTGGCGCGCCCGACTGCAGGACGACGGCATAGGGCGAGACGGAGGAAGCTTCACCGGGCAGGTCATCGCGCTCCATCAGGCCGGGCCGCGCCACCAGTGTCACCTTGGGCGCGGTGTTGTCCGCAGCGAGCAGCTCGTCCAGCTCGGCATCGCTGCCGAGCGCCTGTCGCAACTCGGCGACGACCCACTCGGGATGCGAGGCGCGGACGTGCAGTGGCGCCTCGAGGGCATCCATCCACTCGGCCAGCGAACGTGCTCCGACCTTGCGCAGCACGGCATTCACCAACCCGCTCGGTCCGTGACCGACCGCCTGCTTCGTCAGCGAGACCGAGGTGGCGACGGCCGCGTGCGCGGGCACCCGCATCGACAGGATCTGATGGCTGCCCAGCCTCAGGACATCCCGTACGGCGGCGTCGAGCCTGCGGGTCACCAACGAGTCGATGACAGCGTCGTACGCGCCCTGCATGCGGAGTGTCCCGGAGACGAGTTCCGTCGCGAAGGCGGCGTCGCGGGTCTCGGTACGGCGTTCGCGGATCAGCCGGCCGAGTTCGAGATTGGCATAGGCGTCGGAGGTGTCGACGGCACGGAGGACGTCGAGGGCCAAGCGTCGCGCGGGGTCGACCTTCAAGCGTCCGCGTCCCTCTCGAAGGCCTTCACCAGGCTCTTGGGAGCGCAGGTGCGCCAGGCGTCGGTGATCACCTCGGCGAGTTCGTCGCGGCTGATCTCGCCGATACGGGAGAGCTGGACGAGGACCGCGTTGTAGCCCTTGAAGTGATCGATCGTGATGAAGGGTCCGGCACCCTCGACGAGCGCCAGTTTGTCCGCCTCACCAGGTGTCCTGATCACCAGGAGGTCGTCGTACATCTTCCCGGTCGCGGGGTCGATCGCCGACTTGTGCGGCTTGCGATAGAGCACGAAACCCCGGCCCTGGCGTTCGCCGTCGCGAACGCGATGGTGCACCAGCCAGGTCGGCACGTCACCCCACGACGTACCGAACCAGGTCTCGGGCAGGCTGCCGCAGATCTCGTCGACGTCGTCGGGACGGGCCTTCCGGCTCATGGCTACTCGCCGCCCAGCACGGTTCCGGGCTCCGGATGCGAGCCGCGCGCCCAATCGGCGGCGGGCATCGCCTTCTTGCCGAATGCCTTCACCACGCCGAGCCGCACGGGCTGCGTCGCGGTGCCCACGTGTACGGCGTTCTTGGACACGCCGATCTCCCCCGGCGTCAGCACGGGACCGTCGGCATCGATGGCGAGCGGCTCGATCTTCATACGCTCACCTTCGTACGTCGTCCACGCGCCGGGGAAGGGCGTGCACGCACGAATCTGCCGATCGATCGCCACTGCCGGGTGCCGCCAGTCGATGCGCGCATCCTCGACCTCGATCTTCGGGGCATAGCTGAGCCCGTCCTCGGGCTGCTCGCGCGCCTCCAGGGAGCCGTCCTCGATGCCGTCGAGGGTCTGCACCAACAGCCCGGCGCCGCCCTCGGCGAGCTTCTCGAGCATGGTCCCCGCGGTGTCGTCGGGACGCACGAGCTGTGTCATCAGGCCGAAGGTCGGCCCGGCGTCGAGTTCCTTGACGATCCGGAAGGTGGTCGCGCCGGTGACCTCGTCACCGGCCCAGATCGATCGCTGCACGGGGGCCGCTCCGCGCCAGGCGGGAAGCACGGAGAAGTGCAGGTTGACCCAGCCGTGACGGGGAATGTCGAGCGCGGACTGCGGCAGCAGGGCGCCGTACGCGACCACCGGGCAGCAATCCGGCTCCAGAGCACGCAGCTGCCCCTGGAAGTCCAGGTCACGCGGGTGGTCCGGCTTGAGCACCGGCACCCCTAGGCGCTCGGCCACCTGGGCGACCGGCGACGGGGTCAGCTTGCGCCCCCGGCCCGCGGGGGCATCGGGACGCGTGACGACACCGACGAGTTCGTGACGGCTGGCGGCGATCGCCTCCAGAGCGGGTACGGCGACCTCGGGGGTGCCGGCGAAGACGAGCCGCACTACCGCACCTTCTCGTTCGCTGCTTTTGAAGACGCTGTGCTCACAGGCCGAATCCGTTCGTTGCGTGGGGAGAGATCTTGACGGTGGGCGGTGCCTCGCCGAACCATTCGGACTCACGGATCAGCCGCATCGCCTCGCGTCGCGCCGCCTTGTCCAGCTTGTCGATGAAGAGGATCCCATCGAGATGGTCGGTCTCGTGCTGAAGCGCCCGGGCGAGCAGCTGCGATCCTTCGACCAGCTTGGGTTCGCCGTACATGTCGAAGCCGTGGGCGACGACGTGCATGGCCCGCCGGCAGTCGATGGTGATGTCCGGGATCGACAGGCAGCCCTCGGGCCCGTCCTGGATCTCCTCGGACAGCGTCAGCGTGGGGTTGACCAGGTGTCCGACCTCCCCCTCGACATTCCACGTGAACACCCGCAGGCCCACCCCGATCTGCGGCGCCGCCAGCCCCGCGCCCGGGGCGTTGAGCATCGTGTCGGTCAGGTCGGCGACGAGCTGGCGCAACTCCTTGTCGAAGTCGGACACGAGCAATGCCTTCGAACGAAGGACCGGATCACCGAGGAGTCTGATGGAACGTACGGACACCCCACGACCCTATCGAGTCGCACGTGCCGGGCAGTGCGGGCTCACCCTCCCGACGCACGCAGCCGGGCCGTCACACCGTCGAGATAGTCGTCGACGGCTCCCATGTCGTAGCCCTGACGGATGCGAACCGGCGTGAACTGGACTGTCTCGACGTCGGCACTTGCCACCGTCCGCGCCTCGACCTTCGCGACGAAGGCATCGACCTCGGAGATGTCATAGCCCTCACGCCATCGCACCACCGGGAAGCGAGCACCGGGTTCCAGGCCGACAGACACAGCCCCAGCGTACGGGTTCGGAGTCGCTCTTTCAGGAGTACGAAGTCTGGGCTACGTGGCCGACATCCCGAGCGTGGGCGCCGATCGACGATGCCTCAACGGGCGTTCGCGGTTCCTGTTCGTCCCTTAAGTGTCCACAGGCAGTTGATTTCGGCGGTTGTCCACAGGGATGGCCTGCGCGGATCGGGAGTGTCCGGGGTCGCTCTTAGCGTCGAGGACACGCACCCGGCAGCAACCGGCCGGGACGGGACCGGGGCAGGAAGGGGAAACCGCGATGACGCAGGCGTTGGACCGTGCCGAGGCGAATCCGATCCTCGACGCCCTGGCCCACATCTCGACAGCCCTGGACGGGATCGCCGAGGTCAACCCGGTCTTCATGGACGTTCAGGACAAGACCACGGCCCTGAACCAAGCCGCCGCCCTGGGGACCCGTCTGACCGAGCTGAGATTGCGGATCTTGGCCGACGCAGACGATGTCGCCGCCCAGACAGGCGCCCGTGACATCGCCTCCTGGGAATCCTTCCAGGCCCACACCCGCCTCGAAGACGCCCGCGCCGACCGGCACCTCGCCCTCGCACTCGACCGCCGCTACCACGCCCTCGCCACCGCCATGCGCGACGGACTCGCCAACCACGCCCAGGCACTCGTCATCACCCGAGCCCTGGACAACCTGCCCGACGATCTCCCGGCCGAACTCCTCGACAAGGCCGAAGCCCGACTGGTTGACCACTGCAACGAATACGGCCCCCAGACCCTGGCCCGGCTGGGCCGGCGCATCCTGGAAGTCGTCGCCCCCGACATCGTCGACCAGGCCGAGGCCCGCCGACTCTCCGAGCTCGAGGCCGCCGCCCACCGCAAGACCAAGCTCACCCTCCGCGCGCTCGGGGACGGCACCACCCGGATCAGCGGTCTCATCCCCGACGCCACCGCGCAACGCCTCGCCACCTACCTGACTGCCTTCACCAACCCACGCGTCCGCGAGCCCGCCGGTGAGAGCGACACCGGCGCGCCAGACCGCGCTCCGCGGCTGCCCTACCCTCGCAAACTGGGTCAAGCCTTCTGCTCCTTCCTGGAACGCTACGACCCCCAACGCCTTCCCGTCCACGGCGGCGACGCCACCACCCTCATGGTCACCATCCCGCTGGCCGATCTGCGCAAGGAACTCGGCATCGCCGAAATCCTCGGCGGCCTCAACCTTCCGGGCGACGGCGAGGAGCAGATCAGTGCAGCCGACGCTCGGCGCCTGGCTTGCACCGCCAACATCGTCCCCGTCGTCCTCGGTGGCGACTCCGAGATCCTCGACCTGGGCCGCACCCGGCGTTTCTTCAGCCGCGCCCAGAACCGTGCCCTCATACTCCGCGATCGATGCTGCCGCGCCGAAGGCTGCGACGTACCCGGAACCTGGGCCGAGGCACATCACCTTCGCGAGTGGTCACGCGGAGGCGCCACCAACCTCGATGACGGCGTACTGCTCTGCAGCCACCACCATCACCGCATCCACGACGAACTCAACTATCGCGTCGAGCTGCTCCCCAACGGCGACCTGCGTTTCCACCGGCGGACGTGACAGCGAGCAGGATCAGCTGAAGGTCAGAGCGTCGTCGCGCACCTTGGCGCGACGCAGCCGGATCACGTCGAGCAGGTAGTTGTTCGGCATCTGCCAGTACCCCCGGTCCCCCGCCTGGGGCATGTCCGGCAGCGCACGCTGGACATAGCCCGAGCCGAGAGGCATCAGCGGCACCGTGGCGACGTCGGCGGAGCGGGTCGGCACGACCTGCTTGTCGCCCCTGGCGCCCATCTCCTTGAGCACTCGTACGACAAACTCGGAGACCAGGTCGGCCTTCAGCGTCCACGAGGCGTTGGTGTAGCCGATCACGAAGAAGAAGTTCGGGATGCCGTCCAGCATCGCGCCCTTGTAGACGATGTGGTCGTGCACGTCGACCTTCTCGCCGTCGACGTCGGCCTCGACGCCGCCGAACATCTGCAGCTTCAGCCCGGTCGCCGAGATGACGATGTCCGCCTCCAGCTCCTCACCGCTCTTGAGCAGGATGCCCGTCTTGGTGAACTTCTCGACCTGGTCGGTGACGATCGACGCCTCACCCTTGCGGATCGCCTTGAACAGGTCGCCGTTGGGCACCATGCACATGCGCTGGTCCCACGGGTCGTACGACGGCTTGAAGTGCGTGTCGACGTCATAGTCCTTCGGCAGCTGGGCCACCGTGGCCTTGCGGATTCCCCGGCGTACCAGACCGGGAAGCCGCTGACTCGCGTGGTAGAGCCCCGCCTGCAGCAGGACATTACGCCAGCGGGCGACACCGGCGGCAGCGGTCTCCGGCATGATCCGCCGCATCGTCGAACCCAGTGGGTCGGTGCGCGGGATCGAGAGGATGTACGTCGGCGAGCGCTGCAGCATCGTGACGTGCTCTGCCTCGCCGGCCATCGACGGCACCAGCGTGACCGCGGTGGCGCCGGAGCCGATCACGACGACCTTCTTGCCGGCGTAGTCGAGGTCCTCGGGCCAGAACTGGGGGTGGACCAGCTGGCCCTGGAAGTCGCCCTGTCCGGGGAACTCGGGCGCGAAGCCCTCGTCGTAGTTG
>JASLCW010000170.1 GCA_030151765.1 Marmoricola sp. | reverse complement strand
TCGCAACGCGAAGGCGGCCGTCGAGGAGGGCATCGTCGCCGGCGGTGGCGTCGCCCTGGTGCAGGCCTCGGACAAGGCCTTCGAGAAGCTCGAGCTCGAGGGTGACGAGGCGACCGGTGCCAACATCGTCCGCGTCGCGGCCGAGGCTCCGCTCAAGCAGATCGCGGTCAACGCCGGTCTCGAGGGCGGCGTCGTGTCGGAGAAGGTGCGCAACCTTCCCGCCGGCGAGGGCCTCAACGCGGCCAACGGTGAGTACGTCGACATGATCGGCAGCGGCATCATCGACCCGGCCAAGGTGACCCGTTCGGCGCTGCAGAACGCCGCCTCGATCGCGGCTCTCTTCCTGACTACCGAGGCCGTCGTGGCCGACAAGCCGGAGAAGGCCGCCCCGATGGGCGACCCCACCGGTGGCATGGGTGGCATGGACTTCTGACGAGGTCAGAACAAGCACGCACCGAAGGCCCCGGGGAGTTCCCCGGGGCCTTCGGCGTACGAGACGGTGCCGGTGCGGTGGGTGCGCGGCAGCGGGGCGGAGCGGAAGCCGCCACGGCGGGTGAGCCGACGACGCTCAGGAGCGCAGCGCCGCTCGCGCCATCAGATTCTGCAGAGGGCGTTGATGCGCTTGTGGCGCAGCGGCAGATTGCCCAGGCTCATCAGGGGATCGCAGGAGAGTGCGCCCTCGATCGGACGCCCGAAGGTGTGGAAGACGCCCTCGTGCCAGAGGGTGGCGCCGTCGGCCCGGCAGGAGGACCACTGGAAGTGTCCGGCCACGTAGTCCCAGCCGCGGAACCACAGCAGCTTGTCCGGCCCGACGACGGTGTACTTGCCGTCCCCGGTGGCGGGGATCGTCATCGACTCCTCGGCGGTGCCGGGGGTGGCGCGATAGATCGGCGCGGCCGTGGTCTTCTCCCACTGCTTGACCACCATGGTGAGCAGGGCATCGGGCGCGATGGTGGCGTCGGGTGTCGCCGAGATCGACGCGGCCACGTGGGTGAGGCGCTGCAGCCTGACCGGCTTCTTCGCGGTCACCGTCTTCTTGCCGCGATAGTGCTTCGTACGGGCGAGCGTCACCACGACCCGCTTCTTGGCCGAGACATTCTTGACCTGAGTCTGGAAGGTCTTGCACGCCGCGGGGACGGTCGGCCCGTTCGAGGCCCTGGGCCCGCTCTTGCCCGTCTCGGAGCCCGAGGAGCAGCCCGTGACGGCGATGGTGCCGGCAAGGGCTAGTGCGGTGAGGGCGAGCCTGCTGCGCATGCGGTGACTCCGAGGTCGGTCGGACGGTGAGCGCCAGCGAGCATATCCCGCGGTCAGAAGACATTGCGGGGGCGGAACTGGATGCTGATCCGCGGGCCGACCACGCGCGAGGTCTTGGGTACGGCGTGCTCCCAGGTTCGCTGACAACTCCCGCCCATCACCACGAGATCGCCGTGGCCGAGGTGGAATTCCTGCTCGGTGGTACCGCCGCGGGGGCGGAGCAGGAGCCGCCGGGGTGAACCGAAGGAGACGATCGCGACCATCGTGTCGTGGCTGCGGCCACGCCCCAGGTTGTCGCCGTGCCAGGCCACCGAGTCGGCTCCGTCGCGATAGAAGCAGCAGCCGGCGGTGACGAAGGGCTCGCCGAGTTCGTCGGCGTAGCGGGCACTCAGGTCGTCACGTGCCCGGGTCAGCAAGGGGTCTGGGAGTTCGGCGCCGATGCCGTAGGTGTGCACCAGCCGCGGCACCTCGACGACGCGCTCGTACATCGGCCGGGACTCGGCGCGCCACGGGATCGTCTCGACCAGGCGCTCGAAGATCTCGTCGGCGCCGCCGAACCAGCCGGGCAGGTGGTCGACCCAGGCGCCGCGGCTCAACGGGGTGCGGGTCAGGCCGGAGAGATCGCCGGGGCCGGCCTGGGGCTCCCCGAAGAGCATCGGCTGGAAGGCGACGGACATGACGACAGCCTAACCTGCGAAATCGAATGGGTGTTCGATCACTCGATGCGTGTCGGCGGGGCCAGCGCGGCTCCGGGGATCTCGTCGGGCGCGTCGGCCGGCGTACCGAGCAGGCCGTTGCTCCGCCGGTCCAGTTGCGGCTCGAGGCGGAACAGGGCGAGCCAGGCCAGGACGGCACAGCCGCCGAGCAGGATGCCGACGTACAGGCCGGAGAGGTCGTGCGCGATCAGCCAGCCGGCGACCGGCGGAGCGATCACCATCGGCGACTGGAAGCAGATCGAGGCGAGGGCATTGGTGCGCCCGCGCAGGCGGTCGGTGGTGATGTCGTTGGTGATCGCCGGCATCGTCGGCTGCAGCAGGGTCTCGCCGAGCGCGAAGACCGAGGCGCAGGCGGCGATCAGCAGCGTGGCCGCCCACGTGCCGGGCACCCAGCCGGAGACGCCCATGCACAGCCAGGCGGCCGCCCAGATGACCGCCATCACCGCGATCACCCGGGTACGTCGGCGGCCCTCGATGCGCTGCAGCACGAACAGTTGCAGCAGCACGATGACGAGGGTGTTGGCCGCGAAGGCGAAGCCGAGCCCGGCGGTCGAGACGTGCGCGACGACCCGGGCGAAGGCCGGCATGCCGTTGTTGAGCTGGGCGTAGCCGACGAAGGAACCGGCGAAGCTGAGCAGCATCATCGTCTTCATGGCGGGCTGGCGGAGCACCTCGCGATAGCTGCCGCGGCCGGCCGGATCGGCTTCGTCGTGCTCGGCCCGCGCGCTCACGTGGCGCAGCGGGACCAGCAGCAGGAACATCGAGGGCAGGAAGCTGATCGCGTCGGCGGCGTAGATCGCCTGGAAGGTCCAGAGGCGGTGGGTGTCGATGAAGACGCCGCCGACGATGCCGCCCAGGCCGATCCCGAGATTGAGCAGGGTGAAGTTGAGTCCGAAATAGCGCTGCCGGATCTCGCTCGGCACCACGTGCGCGATCAGTGTCTGGAAGGCCGGGAAGGAGACTCCGAAGGCCATGCCCGACAGGCCGAGTCCGACGACGGCGAGCGGCGCCGTCGACGCGAAGACCATCACCGTCTCGCCGGCGATCACACAGCACAGCGATCCGATCAGGGCGATCCGGGCACCGAAGCGGTCGATGATGCCGCCGCCGGGGCCGGCGCCGAGCAGGCCGATGAGCGGCTGTACGCCGAGCAGCAGGCCGGTCGTGGAGAGCGAGAAGCCCCTCACCTCGTGGAGATAGACGACCGCGAAGGGCAGCACCAGTCCGGTGCCGAGGAATTCGAAGACGACGACCGTGAGCAGCAGCCGGCCATCGCGAGGGAGGTCGGTCCAGAAGGTGCGCAGCGTCACCGGTTGCGGAGGCGCTGAGCTGGTCACCCGGCAAGTCTGTCAAGGACCGGGGACAGTCAGCCAATGGATTTGCCCGCGCCGCTCGGTACGGTGGCTTCCGTCATGATGAGTGAGCCCACAGGGCGTGGCCGCAAACACGTACTCGTGCGGGAGTACGTGCGCTCCGTCGTGGTCGCCGCCGAGCCGGGAACGCCGGCTCCGTCCGAGCGTGATCTGGCCGCCCGCTTCGGTGTCGCCCGGATGACCGTGCGGCATGCTCTCGACGCACTGGTCGGACAGGGCCTGATCGAACGGATCCCGGGGAAGGGCACCTTCGTCTCCAAGCCGGTGATCGACCTGCAGATGCGGCTCTCGTCGTACACCGAGGAGATGGAGCGGCGCGGCAAGAAGCCGGAGAGCCGGACCCTCTTGTCCCGGCCGGAGAGCGCCGGCCCGGGCATCGCCCGCGCGCTGGGTCTCGAGGAGGGTGCCGAGATCGCGCACTGGCAGCGCCTGCGACTGGCGGACGGCGTACCGATGGCGATCCAGCACACCTACCTCTCGCTGGACCAGTTCCCGAGCTTCCTCGACGATCCGCTGCCGGAGAGCTTCTACTACTGGCTGGCCGACCGGAATCTCATGCCGACGACCGGCGAGGACTCGGTCTCCGCGGGCGTCGCCGACGAGGAGGAGGCCGACCTGCTCGAGATCGACGAGGGCGCGGCGGTGCTCAACATCTCCCGCCGTTCCTTCTGTCTCGACGTCGCGATCGAGGTCACCCGGTCGATCTATCGGGCCGATCGGTACACGGTCTGGGTGCCGGTGCAACGCCCGGAGCATCTGCGCTGACACGCATTCGTGAGATGGATGTCGCGCGCCGATATTTCGACTAACGTGAGCATCGATCGTGAGTGCTTGACCGATCAACCAAAGACTCCCCGGGACGGGGTGCGGGCCGGTGGGATGGCCGTAGCTCGTCCCGGGGTCTTGCTCTTGTCTCGCTTTCTTGGATATTTCCGGTCACGGCCGTCCCTGGTCGCGGTGGGTGGGCGCTCGCTCTTTCGGCTTCGGTTGCGCCCTGTGGG
>JASLCW010000221.1 GCA_030151765.1 Marmoricola sp. | reverse complement strand
TCGTGGTGCGCAGGCGCTTCCACGGATGGATCATCACGTTGCCGCTGTCGACCGTGCTCTCGACGACACCCCAGCCCACACCGGGATTGCCCAGCTGCATGATCACATTGGCGGCGGCTCCGAGCATGCCGGCCGCCCCCGCCATCTGGGCATCGATGTCGAAGTCGCCCACCGAGGGCTTCGACGGGCTCATTCCGCGTACAGCTCGTCGAGGACCTCGGCATAGTTGCTGTGTACGACGCGGCGCTTGAGCTTCAGTGTGGGGGTGAGTTCGGCAGACTCGGCGGTCCATTCGACCGGCAGCAGCTTCCATTTCTTCACCTGCTCGGGACGGGACAGACGCGCGTTGGCTGCCTCGACCGCCTGCCCGACGACGCCGAGGATCGACGGATTGCCGGCGAGTGCGGCGAGGGAGGTGTCCTCGATGCCGAGCTTGGCGCCGATGATCGGAGCGACATCGGGGTCGAGGGTCAGGATCGCGACCACATAAGGCTTTCCCTCGCCGTACGCGAGGGCATGGCCGACGAGCGGGCTCTCCTTGAGGTAGTTCTCGATGTTGGAGGGCGCGATGTTCTTGCCCTGCGAGGTGATGATCATCTCCTTCTTGCGATCCACCACCTTGAGGAAGCCGTCGGCGTCGATCTCGCCGATGTCGCCGGTGTGGATCCAGCCGTCACCGTCGATCAGCTCGGCGGTCGCCTCGGCATTGCCGGTGTAGCCGGGCGTGGTGACCGGGCCCCGGGTGAGGATCTCGCCGTCCTCGGCGAGCGCGATCTCGATGCCGGGCTGGGCGCGGCCGACGGTGCCGAGCCGGAAGCTGCCCGGCCCGCACGCGGTGACGGAGCCGGTGGTCTCCGTCATGCCGTAGATGTCGTAGATGCAGATGCCCAGGCCGGCGAAGAACTTCGCGGTCTCGAGGGGCATCGGCGCGGACGCGCTGCCGGCCCAGGCGACCCGGTCGAGACCGAGCATCGCCTTCATGGGGGTCAGTACGGCGGCGTCCATCGCGTCGAAGCGCGCCTGCAGTTCCGGTGACGTGGTGTTGCCGACCTGTTGCGACTCGACGTATTCGAGACCGGTCGCCATGGCGGCCGCGATGCCCTGCTTCTTGGTCTCGTCCGTCTCGGCGGCGAGCAGTCCGGAGATGCCGGTCTGGATCTTCTCCCAGACGCGCGGCACGCCGAAGAAGGCCGTGGGGTGCACCTCGCCCAGAGCGCCCACGAGCTGCGCCGGGTCGCCGATCAGGTGGAGGTGGCCGCCCTTGATCTGCGGCAGGTAGATGCCGAGGACGCGTTCCGCGATGTGCGCATAGGGCAGGTAGGAGACACCGACCGTGTCGGTCACCTTCGAGGTGCGCTGGGTGCTCTCCACTTCGAAGAGCACGTTGTGGTGGGTGATGACGACGCCCTTGGGGTTTCCCGTCGTACCGGACGTGTAGAGGATCGTGGCCGGGTCGTCGCGCCGGATCGCCTGCCAGCGCCGGTCGATCTCCTCACGGTTCTTCTCGTACGACGACTCCCCGCGTACGACGAGCTCGCCCCACGTGAGGGCACCCTCGGGCCGTGCCTCGGGGTCGATGACGACGACGGTCGGCCCGGCCGCGGCCAGTGCCTCACTCCAGCGTCCGACGTGGTCGGCCTTCTCCAGGATCACGACGGAGGGCTCGGCATGTCCCGCGACATAGGCGACCTGGGCCGGGGCGAGCGTGTTGTAGATCGACATGGAGATCGCGCCGGCGTGCATGATCGCGATGTCCGCGAGCACGTGCTCGATCCGGTTGGTCGCCATGATCGCGACGCGGTCGCCCGGCTGCACGCCCAGGTCGATCAGCGCGGCGGCGAGATGCAGTCCCTGCGTGCGCAGCTCCTGCCATGACAAGGTGCGCCATCCGCTCTCGACGCCGATCCTGTCGGAGAAGGCGGCAGTGTCGCCGAGTCGGTCGACGGTCTTCGCGAACGAGGCCGCGACGGACTCGGCGATACTGGCGTCGATCTCTTCGCGTTCGGTGGTGACGGTCATGTTCTCTCCTGAAGTGCCCGGGACGTCATACGAAGTGGTTCCCATGGGAGCCAGAACGTATGACGTTGTGGCTCCCGGGGGCGGTCAGTAGCTCTTGGGCAGGCCGAGCATCGAGGTGCCGATGTGGGCGAGCACCAGTTGTTCGGCGACGGGGATGTTCTTGGCGATGCGGGCGTCCCGGAAGATCCGCTCGATCGGGTATTCCTTCGAGTAGGCCATGCCGCCGAGGGTCTGGAAGGCCTGGTCGGCGGCCTCCCAGCCGACCTGGGCGCCGGTCAGCTTGGCGATGTTCGCCTCGTTGCCGCAGGGGCGTCCCTGGTCGAAGAGCCAGGCGGCCTTGTAGGTCATCAGCCGGCCGAGCTCGGCCTTGGCCTTGATCTGCGCCAAGGGGAACTGGATGCCCTGGTTGGAGCCGATCGGGCGGCCGAAGACCTCGCGTTCCCGGGCGTAGTCGCTGGCGATGCGCAACGCGGCCTCCGCCGTACCGACACCGCCGGAGGCGGCCAGGATGCGCTCCGGGTTGAGCACATCCCAGAGCACCGCGAAGCCGGCGTCGACCTCGCCGAGCACATTGCTCGCGGGCACCCGCACGTCGTCGAAGAAGACCTGGCTGGAATGCAGGATGTTGCTGCCCATCTTGGGGATCGGCGTGTACGACAACGTGCCCGCGGCCAGCGCCTCCTTCACGTCGACGAGGAAGAGGGTGAAGCCCGCGGTGCGGGGGAGCCCGTGCTCCTTCGTCTCCGCGGCCGGGATGGTGCGGGTGACGGCCACCATCCAGTCGGCGTTCTCCACGTTGGAGATCCAGACCTTCTGGCCCTTGATCAGGAAGTCTGCGTCGTCTCCGATCCCGTCCCTGCGTGCATGCGTCTTGATCTCGATGGCATTGCTGCCGGCATCGGGTTCGGTGAGCGCGAAGCAGAACTGGATCGCGCCCTCGGCGAGCCCGGGGAGGATCCGCTGCTTCTGCTCGTCGGTGCCGTGCCGGGTCAGGGTCATCGCCCCGAAGCCCGGCGTGGTCACGTAGAAGAAGGTACCCGCGACACCGCCCGAGGCGCACAGGGTCTCGTTGGCGACGGCCAGCTCGAGCAGTCCCTGCCCGCCACCGCCGTACTCCTCGGGGATGCAGAGGCCGAACCAGCCGCCTTGACCGAGGTCGTCGAAGACCTCCTGCGGGAAGCGGTGCTCCTCCTCGCAACGTGACCAGTAGGCGTTGTCATAGCGAGCGGCGACCGCGGCCACCCCGTCGCGTACGGCGAGCGCCGACTCCGGCAGATCGAAATCCATGAGTCAGAGCCCCAGGAAGCGACCGATGATCTCCTTCTGGATCTCGGTCGTGCCGCCGTAGATGGTGGAGATCCGGCTGTCCAGGTAGGCCTTCGCGATGGGGTACTCCATCATGTAGCCATAGCCGCCGTGGAGCTGTACGCCTTGGTTGACCAGCTTGTTCTGCAGCTCGGTGCACCACCACTTCGCCATCGAGGCGCCGACCGTGTCGAGCTGACCCTCGTTGTGCTTGAGGATGCAGTCGTTGATGAAGGAGCGGGTGACCGCGACCTCGGTGGCCATCTCGGCGAGCAGGAAGCGGGTGTTCTGGAACTTGCCGATCGGCTTGCCGAAGGCCTCGCGGGTCTTGGCGTACTCAAGGCACATCTCGTAGACCGACTCGGCTGCGGCGAGCGCCTGCGCGCCGATGATCAGTCGCTCCTGCGGGAGGTTCTGCATCAGGTAGATGAAGCCCTGGCCCTCCTCGCCCAGCAGGTTCTCCTTCGGTACGACGACGTCGGTGAAGCTCAGCTCCGAGGTGTCCTGTGCGTGGAGGCCGATCTTGTCGAGATTGCGGCCGCGCTCGAAGCCCTCCATGCCGCGCTCGACCACGAGCAGGCTGATGCCCTGGTGGCCGGCCTCGGGGTCGGTGCGCGCGACGACGATGACCAGGTCGGCATTGATGCCGTTGGAGATGAAGGTCTTCGAGCCGTTGAGCACGTAGTGGTCGCCCTTGTCGACGGCCGTCGTACGGATGCCCTGCAGGTCGCTGCCGGCGCCCGGCTCGGTCATCGCGATGGCGGTGATGGTCTCGCCGGTGACGCAGCCCGGGAGCCAGCGCCGCTTCTGCTCGTCGCTCGCGATCGCGGAGAGGT
>JASLCW010000117.1 GCA_030151765.1 Marmoricola sp. | reverse complement strand
CGGGTCGGGCCTTGCCGACGTACGCCGACGAGCCCTGCTGCGTGGGCATTCCGGCCACGTCGGCGTTGTCCTTCACGAAGGTCGGCACCCCGGCGAAGAAGCCCGTGCCGCCCTGACCGGCCTGCACCCGAGCCGCGTCGTACGCCGCGAAGGCGACCGCGTTGAGCTCGACATCGACCTTCTCGACACGCGTGATCGCCGCCTCGATGACCTCCGTGCGCGACACCCTGCCGAGGCGGATCGCGTCCGCGACACCGGTCGCATCGAGGTCACCGAGCGCGTCATCGGCGAAGGAGTGGACACGGGCACTGGCCGGGGTACCGGAGGCACTCATGACGTGAAGGTAGCGCGAGCCGGCCGTGACCGTTTTGCGGGACACCCGCGTCCGCCTTCGCGGATCGGTCAGAATGGCGCACATGAAGCGTCCCTTCGCCGTCGTACTCGCCGTCGTGCTCGGATTCGCCCTGGCCGCGTGCGGGTCCACGCCCTCACAGGCCAAGCTGAGCAGTTCGGCCCTGCTGAAGAAGGCACGCGCCTATGTCAGCGCCCAGAAGGACATCAGCCTGAGCGGCCGGATCGCCCAGGGTGGCGGGGAGACCTCGCTCGACCTGAAGTACTCCGGCAAGGACTCCTACGGCACGATCAAGCTCAGCGGCGCCACCATCGAGATCGAGTCGATCGGCGGCACCACCTGGTTCAAGCCCAGCCAGGAGTTCTGGACCCAGCAGCTGCCGAAGGCACAGGCGACCATGGTCGCCAACCTGATCGGCGACCACTGGATCATCGCGGACCCCGACAATGCGAACTTCGCGCAGCTGATCGAACTCGCGAAGCGCTCCTTCCTCACCGACCAGGTGCTCACCCCGCAGGACACGGTCACCAAGGGCAAGGTCACGACCGTCTCCGGCACGAAGGCGATCCCGCTGACTCTCAAGAGCGGGGCGATCTACCTCGCCGACAAGGACGCCCGGCCGCTTCAGATCAAGGGCTCCGGCTCGGGCGGCTCCGGCACCGCGACCTTCAGCTACGACAAGGTCACCGTGCCGGCCGCACCCGCAGCGAAGGATGTCGTCGACCTCGCCAAGCTGATGGCCTCGAAGTAGGTCACCCGCGGAAGGCGCAGCCGACCAGGTGGGTGTTGGCCATGCCGGTCGCCTCCATCAGGGCGTGCATCGTCGTCGGGCCGACGAAGGTGAAGCCGCGACGCTTGAGCCCGCGGGAGAGCGCCTTCGACTCGTCACTGACCGTCGGCACCTGGTCGATCGTGGCCGGCTGAGGCTGCACCTCGGGCGCGAAGCCACCGATCAGGGCCTCCAGCCCCCCGGCCTCGCGCAGGCGCACGGTCGCACCGGCGTTCTGGATGGTGGCCAGGATCTTGGCCCGGTTGCGGACGATGCGGGCATCGGCCATCAGCCTGGCCACGTCGGTGTCGTCGTACGACGCGATCCGATCGACCTCGAAGCCGTGGAAGACCTCGCGGAATGCCTCACGCTTGTTGAGGATGGTCGACCAGGAGAGCCCGGACTGGAAGGCCTCCAGCGTCAGCCGTTCGAAGAGCGCCGACTCCCCGACGACCGGACGGCCCCACTCCTGGTCGTGGTAGGCCCGCATCACCGCGGAGCCGTCGCCCCACGGGCAGCGCGGTACGCCGTCGTCCCCGACGACCGGCCCGGTCATCCGCGGGGACGCATCCGGGCATTGGGGAGCACCGGCGCGTGCAGGGCCTCGAGCGGATCGCCGGCCGGCAGCGAGAAGCGCTCGTCCGCACCGGACTCGAGCAGCGATTCCCACTGCTCGCGATAGCGCACCACCTCGTCGTGGTCGCGGCCGATGAAGTTCCACCACATGACGATCTGCTCACCGAAGGGCTCGCCGCCGAGCAGCAGGATGCGGCTGGCGCCGTGGGTGGAGAGCCGCAGCTTGTCGCGGCCGGGCTCGGCATAGCCGAGTTCGCCGCGGGCGATCGCCAGGCCCTCCATCGTCACGTCGCCGGTGTCGACGAGGACGCCGTGCTCGAAGGCCGGGTCGACGTCGAGTTCGAGCGTGACATCGGGCTCGAGGACGATCTCGGCGCCCAGCAGCGGCGAGTACGTGGGAACCGGCGAGGTCTCGCCGAGCAGGGTGCCGAGGAAGACCCGGGCGTGCCAGCCCGGCCCCTCGATCGCCGGGGGCGCGTAGTGGTCGAAGCGCGGCTCGACATGACGATGCGCATCGGGAAGCGCCAGCCACAGCTGGGCGCCGTGCAGGATGCTCGTCTCCTTCGTGGAGTACTCCGAGTGGCTGATGCCGCGGCCGGCCGTCATCAGGTTGAGCTCGCCGGGACGGACCATCGCGTGATTGCCCGCCGAGTCGCGGTGCTCGATCTCGCCGGTGAAGAGCCAGCTCACCGTCGCCAGGCCGGTGTGCGGATGCGGCGGCACCACCATCGGCTCGCTCTTGGCGAGGTCGTCGGGACCGTAGTGGTCGCAGAAGCACCAGGCTCCGATCAGCGTGCGCTGACGTTGCGGCAGCGTGCGTCGTACGGTCATCGCCCGCAGGCCGCCCAACGGCACCTCGCGCGGCGTCAGGATCTCCATCTCTCCCCTTCCTCCCGTTTCTCAGCGCCAGTTTGCCAGCACCGGCGCCGGCGGCGAACCTACGCTGACCGGGTGAACTTCTCTCGGTACGCCGTACTCCCCGCCCTCGCCGTCGTCCTCGCGATGCCTGCCGCCGCAGGCGCCGCCGCGAAGGCCGAGTCCCCGCTGCCGATTCTCGGCTTCCAGGGCGGCTGGGATTCGGTGGCCGCGATCAGCCGCAATGCCAAGGCCCTCAGCCAGGTGGGCGTGGACGGCGTGGACCTCTCCGAGGACGGCCGCCGGGTCGGCGCACCCGATGCCTCGCTGCTGAGCCAGTTGCATCGCGGGCATGCACGTCGGCTCCCCACGATGCTCCTGGTCGGGAACTGGTCCGATCGGCTCGCCGACTTCTCGGAGCCGGTGGCGCATCGCATGCTCACCAGTACGGCGAATCGGGCCCGGGTGGCGCGCTCGCTCGGCCGGTTCGTACGGAAGCAACACTGGGACGGCATCAATGTCGACCTGGAGTCACTGCGTCCCCGCGACCGTGCCGGACTGGTCGCCTTCCTCCGGACGCTGCGCAAGGAGTTGCCGAAGCGGGCACGGCTCAGCATCGATCTGATGAACGCGACCTCGATCGCCGGCATGCGTGCGTGGGGTTATGACCTGCGCGCCATCGGCCCGATCGTCGACCGGGTGGTGCTGATGGGCTACGACCAGCACGGGCCGTGGGAACCGACCCCGGGCCCCATCGGCGCACTGGCCTGGCAACGCAAGGGGCTCGCCGTACTCCGATCGCGGGTGCCCGCCCGCAAGATCGTCCTCGGGGTCGCCGGCTACGGCTATGCCTGGCAGCCGAAGGGGACCCTCACGGTCGGCGACGCCCGGGCCCGCCGCCTCGTCGCCGCCGACCACGCGACCGCGCAGTGGGACGCCACGGCCGGGGAGTGGACCGCCCATCTCTCCGACGGCTCGGTGCTGTGGTGGTCCGACGGCCGTTCGCTCGACCTCCGCCGTACCCTCGCGCGGTCGCTGCACCTTGGGGGTCTTGCCGTCTGGGATCTCGCACTGAGCGACACGATCCGCTGAACTGTTGCTCTCCGTTGTTCCTTTCGTCGGGCGCATCGGGTCGCATTCGGCTGGGCTCGTCGGCGGGTCGCGGCCGGCGCCAAATCCCCATCTGTCACACCCTCCACTCCCGTTCGGCCATGCACACGGTTCACCTGCCAATCACACCGAACTCGGTGTGATCGGCAGGCAAACGGTGTGATCGACCCACCAGCAGACCGCTGCCGCTTTTTCAGGTGACCACCGACGAGCGTGAGCCACCGACGGCGCCGAGCCACAAGCAGCCTGACGCGCCCCACAGAGATGCACAGCTTCAGTGGAAGTCGCGCGAGGGATGCCGGACGCGGAAGAGCTGAGCCGCCTCGGGGTGGATCCCGGCGAGCGGGAAGAGCTGCTTCGCGATCAGATTGGTGGCACCGTCCTGACGCTCCACCGCTCCCGTGATGACGACACCGGAGGTATTGCGCGCCACCTTGGCGTTGGCCGTCCAGACCTTCGCCAGGCACACCACGTTGAGCATGCCGGTCTCGTCCTCGAGGTTGAGGAAGGTCACCCCTCCGGCGGTTCCCGGGCGCTGCCGGTGAGTGATCAGGCCGGCGACATGGACCCGGCGGCCGGTCTCGACCGAGGCGAGATCGCCGACCGCCCGGATGCCGCAGTCCTTCAGCACCTGCCGGATGTGCGCCAGCGGATGCAGGTCGGGAGAGATGCCGGTGGCCCAGAGATCGGCGAGAGTCTCCTCGACCTCGGACATCACCGGCAGCATCGGGGCGGACACGAGGGGCGTCGATCCCGGGAGTTGGTCGGGTGACTCGGTGAAACCGGCCTGCCACAAGGCACCGCGTCGGTCCAGACCGAAGCCGGCGAAGGCGCCGCCGGTCGCCAGCGCCTCCATCTGCTTGTCGGTCAGGGCTGCTCGCCGGGACAGATCGGCGAGATCGGTGAAGGCCCGCTCCGCACGGGCGGCCACGATCCGCTGCGCCGCCTCCGCGCCGATCCCGCGGACCGAGTCCAGACCGAGCCGGCAGGCGTAGTTGCCGTCCCGGCGATGGGCGGGGGTCGGATCCGGAGTGCCTTCGACGTACGACGTCTTGTCGTGGCTCAGGACGTCGACGCATGCATCCATGCCCGTTGTCCCCGCAGCCGATGACACGAGCTCCAGTCCGGCCAGCGCCTCGGATCGGATGATGTCGGGACGACGGATCTCGACACCGTGCCGCCGGGCATCGGCGACCAGGGACTGCGGTGAGTAGAAGCCCATCGGCTGCGAGCGCAGCAGGCCTGTCAGGAAGGCGGCCGGATAGTGCAGCTTGAACCATGAGCTCGCATAGACCAGCAGCGCGAAGGAGAGCGCATGACTCTCCGCGAAGCCGAAATTGGCGAAGGACTTGATCTGCGTGTAGATCGCATCGGCCTGCTCCCCCACGAGACCGCGCTTCGCCATGCCGGCGTACAGCTTCTGCTCGATGCTCTCGATGCGTTCGACCCCGCGCTTGGAGCCCATCGCCCGGCGCAACAGGTCGGCATCGTCGTTGGTGCAGTCGCCGATCGCGATGGCCATCTGCATCAACTGCTCCTGGAAGAGGGGTACGCCGAGCGTCCTCCTCAGCACCGGCTCCAGGTCGGGATGCGGATAGGAGATCGCCTCCTTGCCGGTCGCCCGCCGGATGTAGGGATGGACGGCGCCGCCCTGGATCGGTCCCGGCCGGATCAGCGCGATCTCGATGGTCAGGTCGTAGAAGCAACGCGGCCGCAATCGCGGCAGCGTGCCGATCTGGGCCCGGC
>JASLCW010000113.1 GCA_030151765.1 Marmoricola sp. | reverse complement strand
GTAGATCGTGTTGCCGGCCACGACGGCCTGACAGAGATCGTTGTCGAGCTGCTGCTCGGGATAGGTCTCGCGGGTGTTGAAGGGCCGGATGCGCGGGTGGCCTCCGACGACGACGGGCGGATTCATCGGGCGACTCCCAGGAAGTTGTCGGGCTGAGGTGCGGCATCGGTGCCGTAGGCGAGGTAGCCGCGCTGCGTCCGGATGTGATCGGCGACGGAGCGAGCGTCGTGCCAGACGCCCCAGATGAAGCTCGAGCCACGGCGGGACAGCCAGGGCAGTCCGAGGAAGTAGACACCCGGTTCGCTCGACACCCCCCGCCGGTGCTGTGGCTGCCCGTTGGCGTCGAAGGCGTCGACCTCGAGCCAGCTGTAGTCGGCGGCGAAGCCGGTCGCCCAGACGATCGAGGTGATCCCGGCGCCGTCGAGGTCGAGCTCCAGCTCGGGTTGGGCGTCTCAGGCCGGGTCGGGCCGCAGCTCGAGAGCCCGGGGCTCCTCGGGCAGATCGAGTCCTTTGCGGGCGACGTACTCATCGGCCTCGTCGAGCAGTGCCCGATAGTTCGCATCGCCGGCGGTGATGTTGTCGGCGAGGTCGGCGGCGAAGCGCAGTACGCCCGCGTCGTACGACGCCGTGAGACCCACGAGATCGACCCCGCTCTCGGCAAGATCGCGGAAGTCGACCGTGTGGCCGCCGCGAGCGCCGCTCACCGCGATCGTGACGTGCTCCGCGCCGGCCGGCGGAGTCTCGAGATCCCACAGCCCCAGAACGCCCAGCCACCAGCAGAAGTCGCGGCCGCGATAGCTGCGCGGCGGCCGGTCGTGCGGGCCGACGGAGAGGTGGACGCTCCGGCCGGACCTGCGCAATTCGTCGGCGATCTGCACGCCGGACGAGCCGGCGCCGACGACCAGCACCGCGCCCTCGGGCAGCTGCTCCGGATTGCGATAGGCACTCGAGTGGATCTGGAGCGGCACCGCACCGTCCGGCACGATCGGCGGGATCACCGGACGCTGGAAGGGCCCGGTCGCGGCGACCACGAAGCGGGCATTGATGACGCCCTCCGAGGTCTCGACCCGGAACCCGGGACGCCCACTGTGCCGACGTACCGATCGGACCTCGACACCGCAGCGGATCGGTGCGCCGATCTTCTCGGCGTAGGCGACGAAGTAGTCCGCGACCTGTTCCTTCGTAGCGAAGCCGTCGGGGTCGACGTCGACGAAGTCCATGCCGGGAAAGCGGTCGTGCCAGGCCGGGCCGTTGGCGACCAGCGAGTCCCAGCGCTCGGAGCGCCAGCGCTCGGCGATGCGATGCCGCTCCAGCACGAGGTGCGGCACGTCGCCCGCGCCGAGGTGCTCGCTGATCGCGACGCCCGCCTGTCCGGCGCCCACGACGAGGACCTCGATCTCCTCCGTCGACATTCCAACCTCCACTTCGCCAATCACCCGCCGGGGAATGCGGCTGCCCTCGAATCCTCGGTCGCCGGCTTCCTTCTGTCCAACAGATGTTGTTGTGCTTCTAGATCGATTTCATTGATGCAAAAGGCCGAGCTCCGCTCAGCGTCGGCCGCGCCACGGTCAGCGCAGGCCGAGCTCCGCTGCCTTCAGCTGCAGAGCGAGAACACGGGCGTATTGCCTTGCCAGGAAGAGATTTCCGCCCATCACCCAGAGGCCGTCCTGGCCGGAATTCCGCCAGACCGACTGGAGCTCACCCTGGTCGTCGACGCCCCAGACATCCGTGCAGCGGTCGCGTACGTCATCGCCGAAAAGGCGCCCGATGACCTCTCGGACATTGCCGTACCCGGTCGCGAAGACCACCGTGTCCGCTGCCTCTTCGATACCGTCCGTGTAGACGACCCCCGAGTCGGTGAAATGGCTGACCTCGACGCCACCGCGGATCGCGATTCGGCCGTCGATGATCGCCGACGAGGCGCCGACATCGATGTAGTAGCCGCCGCCACGGCGGTAGAAGAGCTCCTGCAGGCCGGTCGGATTGAAGCTGAAGCCGGCCGCCTTGAGGCCCTCGATCATCTCGGCATCGCGACGCGACACCTCCGGAACGACGGCCTCGCGCTGCAGGTCGAAGAGCACCGGCAGCGGCAAGGACGCGGCCAGCAGGTCGGCGCGATCGACCGAGATCTCGTCCTCGCCGTACAGCCCCTCGAAGAGCACGTCGAAGAGATTCTTGCTACTCGCCACCTGCGTGGCGGAGCGCTGCACCATCGTCACGGGTACGCCGTTCTCGGCGAGATCGTGAGCGATGTCGTGGGCGCTGTTCGAAGCCCCGATGATCACGACCTTCTCACCACGGTGCTCGCCGGCGTCGACGAAGGCGCTCGAGTGCATCACCTTGCCGGCGAAGCTCTCCTGCCCCTCGATCTCGGGCGTCTTCGGGAGACCGCTGACACCCGTCGCGAGGACGACGTGATGTGGATGCAATGTGCGCGTCGAACCATCGGCACGCGTGAGCTCGACCGTCCATCGAGCCGTCCCCTCGTCGTACGTCGCGCCGGCGAACTCGGTCGAGGTCCACACGTTGAGGTCGAGTACGGAGACATAGGTCTCCAGCCAGTCGGCGAACTTGTCCTTGGGCGTGAAGACCGGCCAGGTCGCGGGGAAGGGCAGATAGGGAAGGTGATTCGCATAGACCGGGTCGTGCAGGACGAGCGACTTGTAGCGGTGCCTCCAGTTGTCGCCGATCCGTTCGTTTCGCTCGACGACGAGGGCGGAGACCCCGATCTGGCCGAGCTCCGCGGCGAGCGACAGCCCGCTCTGGCCGCCGCCGATGACGAGCACCTCCGGTTCGGCGTCGAGGAAGTCCCGTTCCCGCTCGCGCCGGTCCTGCCAGTTCACCTGGGAGCGGTGGCCGCCGTGGACCACGCCCTTGGGGCGGTTGGCGCCGACCGCGGGCTCATGACCGGCGATCTCCTGCAGCCGGGCGAAGACGATCCAGGCACGCCACTCGCCGTCATCCTCCCGGACGAGCCGTACGACGACCGAGGCGCGGCCGCCGATCGACTCGAGGTGCATGATCGCCTGGATCCACGTACGTCCCTGCGGCCCGGCGACCAGGACCGGCTCGTAACCCTCGTCCAGCGTCAGCGACTTGACGCCGACCCGGGCCAGACGTGGTTCGAGGTGCGCCACCACGGCCTCCCGGCCGTGAATCGTGCGCAGGTCCCACTCGGTGACCAGCTGGTCGCGCCACCAGCCGTCCTCGACCATCAGTTCGCCCAGCGCAACCGCATCCGCCGCGGTCAGGGCCGCTTCGGCCCGCTCCATCCACGTGACGACCGCGGTCCGCGGCTTCTCGGAGATCTCCATGTCCTCTTCTCGTTCCATGTCGTGCCTCAGGCGAAGTAGTAGCCGCCGTCGACGACGAGCGACTGCCCGGTCATCGCCGGCATCCGGGCCAGGAAGAGCACTGCGTCGGCGATGTCGGCCGGGGTCTGGGCCGTACCGAGCGCGTGCTCCTGGGCCAGCTCGGCGGTACTCAACTGCCAGCCCTCCTGGAGCTGTTGCAGCATCGGCGTCTCGACCAGGCCCGGGCACACCGAGTTGGCGCGGACGCCGTACGGTCCCCACTCGCGGGCGAGTGACTGGGTGAGGCCGACGATGCCGAACTTCGAGGCCGTGTAGTGCGCCATCTGGGGATCACCCCGCCGGCCGGCCACCGACGCGATGTTGACGATGCTTCCGGCGCGGCGCTCGACCATGCCGCGACCGAATGCCTGTGCGCACAGGAAGGCACCGCTCAGGTTCACGTCGAGGACGCGTCGCCACTCGTCGAAGGAGAGCTCCAGCGTCGGTACGACGGACAGCACTCCGGCGTTGTTGACCAGCAGCGAGACCGGTCCGACGGTGCCCTCGACATCGTCGGCCAGCTCGCGCACCGAGGTCGGATCGGTCACGTCGAGCCGGCGCCCGACGGCCCCGCCGCCGATGCTCTCGGCGTGCTCACGGGCAAGCGACTCGTCCACGTCGGCGACCACGACCCGGTATCCGGAACGTGCGAGCTTCTCCGCGATCGCCGCGCCGATGCCCCGGGCGGAGCCGGTGACGATCGCTACTCCAGTGGTGTCGTCCGTCATCGCGCCGTCCACCCTCCGTCCACGAACAGGGCGGCGCCGGTGATGTACGTCGCCGCGTCAGATGCCAGGAATGCCACTGCTCTTGCTACCTCCTCCGGTCGTGCGAATCGTCCCAACGGGGTGTCCCGAATGATCGTCTCGCGCAGCGCCGGGTCGAGATCGTCCAGCGCCATGTCGGTCTCGACGAAGCCCGGGTGCACCGAGTTGACCCGGATGCCTTCCGCCGCCCAGCCCACCGCGACATTCATGGTCATGGACCGGACCGCGCCCTTCGACGCGTGATAGGCGATCTCGTCGCCGTAGCCACCGACCGAGCCGAAGATCGACGCGATGTTGACCACGGAGCCACCACCCGAGTCTCGCAGCAGCGGTGCGACCGCGCGCATGCCGAGCCAGACGCCGGTCTGGTTGATCGCGATGGTGCGCTGCCAGCCGCTCAGCGTCTCCGCCTCGACGCCCGCCTCCCACGAGGCCACGCCGGCGCAGTTCACCAGGGTGCTCAGCGGCGGGTCGGTCGCGAGGTCGGCGACCAGCGCCTTCCACGAGTCCTCGGAGCTCACGTCCAGCTCGGCAGCGCGCACGCCGCCACCTTGCTCGGCAACCACCTTCTCCGCCGCCTCACCCGCGATGTCCGCGACGACGACCGTGGCGCCGCAGCTCACGAGTTCGGCGACGATGGCCCGGCCGATGCCACCAGCCGCTCCGGTGACGACCGCCGTCCCGGGTACGGCGAGCGTCGTCATCGGACCCGCGCGCCCGTCGGCTTCATCGCGGAGCGCACCAGCGCGAGGTAGAGCGGCGCGGTGATCAGCGAGCCGACCACCCAGCTGAGGTCGATGCCGTCGATGTGCCTGGCGATCGGGCCGGTGTAGAGCGTCGAGGAGATGAAGGGGATCTGCACGGCGATGCCGATCGCGTAGCTGACCATCGCGGGCCAGCGCCAGTTGCCGTAGATGCCACCGCCGGCGGCCATCAACGAGTCGAGGTCGTAGTTGCCCCGATGCACGACGTAGTAGTCGAGCAGGTTGATGATGCTCCACGGGACCAGGGTGATCGTGAGCAGCAGGATGAAGTTCACGTAGTTGTTCATGAAGTTGTCGCCGAGACCGAGTGCGATGGTCGCCGCGATCGCAGCCATCAGGACGGCCACGGCGATGCGGGCCTTGGCCACGGGCCGCCAGCTCGCCCGGAAGGTCTGGACGCTGGTGAGGATGGTGAGCGCGCCGCCGTACAGGTTCATCGCGTTGGCGTGCACGGTGATGATCGCGAAGGCGAACAGCAGGAGCCGACCGTAGCCGTCCCCGAGGACCGTCGGGATGCCCTCGATCGTGTCTCCCTTGACGGCGAGCGCGACGGCGACGCCGACCAGCATCGGCAGGCAGGCGCCGAAGACAGCGCCGGCGTAGGTCGACCAGAAGGTGGAGCGGATGCCGGCAGCCGTCCGCGGCATGTATCGCGAGTAGTCCGAGACGTACGGCGCGAAGGCGATCAGCCAGAGCGCGCCGATGGCGATCATGGCGAGGAAGCCGCTCCAGGCGAAGCCCTTGGTGGACAGGAACGAGACGTGCTCGGCGCTGTCGCCGAAGACGATGATCAGCGCCGAGCCGATCAGCAGGATTCCGCACACGACCGTGCCGATCGTGCCGACCACGTGGATGTAGCGGTAGCCGAGAGCGGCCACGAGAACGCTCGCCGCCATCACCGGGATCAGCCATCCGTTGGCCGAGAAGCCTCCCACCGCGACGCTGAGCGAGGCGGCGCCCAGTGAGCCCGCCGAGGTGAAGAAGCCGAGATACATCAGCACCACCACGAGCAGGATCACCATCGAGCCACGGGCACCGAACTGACCGCGCGTCTGGATCATCTGCGGCAGGCCGAGCTGCGCACCCTGGGCGCTGTGGAAGGCCATCAGCAGGCCGCCCAGGAGGGTGCCGGCGATGATCGCGACCGCGCTCCACAGGAAGCCGAGGCCGAAGAGCTGCGGCGCGAGGGCACCGGTGATGAAGGCCAGCGGGCTCAGGTTGGCGGCGAACCAGATGGTGAAGAGATTGCGCCCCTTGCCGTGCCTGTCCTCTTCGGGAATCGGGTGGATCGTGTGGGTCTCGAAGACCGGTACGGAGCGCACTGCGGGCTCGGGCGCCACGGCATGCGTGCGCTCGAGATCGAACTCCAGACCTGGGCTTGTCTTCTCGGTCATGGGGACCTGCCTTCTCGGAAAGCGTCGTCGGGGCGACTGGTTCCACGAAGTATGAGTCGGCCTGTGACCCTTAGTACAGCGAATGAATTCGGCCGAAGTCATCTGTTCTGTTGATGACTCCGGTGACCGGCTCACCACCTTCCGACGACCTCTCTATCCTCGACCTGTGATGATGCGACCCGCCGAACTCGACGGCGTCCGGGCCGGCACCGTGGACCTCGCCTTCCGGCGCTGGGACCGACCACGAGTGAAGGTCGGGACCAGGCTGAGGACGGCCGTGGGCTTGGTCGAGGTGATGAGCGTCGACGAGGTCGCCCTGTCCGCGCTGCGTGCCGACGACGCCCGCCGCGCCGGCGCCGCCTCGCTCACCGCGCTGAAGGACGCCCTCGCCGCGCGCGCTGACCGTCCGGTCTTCCGCGTAGGCCTCCGGTACGGCGGCACCGATCCGCGCGAGGAGCTCCGGTCGACCATCCCCGATACCGCCGAGATCACCCGGATACTGTCGGGGCTGGACCGCCTCGACGGCGCCTCGGCCATCGGACCCTGGACGCGCACGACCCTGCGGATCATCGACCGCAATCCGGAGGTGCGGGCGCCCGACCTCGCCGCCGAACTCGACCGCCCGACGCCCGAGTTCAAGCGCGATGTCCGCAAGCTCAAGGAACGCGGCCTGACCGAATCGCTCGCGATCGGCTACCGGCTCTCGCCGCGCGGCGAGGCGGTGCTCGATCACGAGGACGGGCCGCGCGAGCGTGCGCCCCGGCGTACCGGCACGCCGCTGCCGCGCACCATCGGCGCCCCGGCCACCCGTGCGCTCCGCGCTGTCGACGTGCACACCCTCGAAGCGGTCGGCGGATGGACCCGCGCGGACCTCGCCGCCCTGCACGGCGTCGGCCCGATCGCCCTGGCACGCCTCGAGTCCGCGATGGCCGAGATCGGCCTTGCCTACAAGGCCTGACCGCGGCAGTACCGTGACCTCATGCGGATCTTCACCACCAGCGTCGCCTCGGTCTATCCCCACTACGTGACCAAGGTGGAGAAGAAGGGCCGCACACAGGCCGAGCTCGACGCGGCGATCACCTGGCTGACAGGCTTCGACGAGAGCGAGCTCAAGACGTACCTCGCGGACGACACGACCTTCGAGGACTTCTTCGCGGCCGCGACGATCAACCCGAACGCGGCGCTGATCACCGGAAAGGTGTGTGGGATCCGCGTCGAGGACGTCGAGGACCCGTTGATGCAGAAGATCCGCTATCTCGACAAGCTCGTCGACGAGATCGCCAAGGGCCGGCCGATGGAGAAGGTCCTTCGCGGCTAGCCGCCTTCCTCGACCCAGCGCCGGTGCGCGGCGAGGACCGTCTCCCACATGCGGTCGAGCACCTCCGGCGAGGTCTGCTCGAAGCGCAGGTCGAAGCGATCGGCAAGCAGGTCGAACCAGGCACCGCGATCGGTCACCGGCTCGCCGGTGAAGGCACCGTCACCGATCCGCATCGGAGTCAGACCTCGTACGACGTCCACTCCCGTCGCATCGCGCCGCTCGGCCATCGCGACCTTGACGAATCCCGACTCCGGCGAGGTCGACAGCCAGCGGTGCTTCTCGTCGAAGTCACCCACCCGGGCCGGAGCGGCGGACCAGCTCATGCCGGCGAAGCCACCGGACGGGTCGTGACTGAGATGCCAACCGCTCTCGGTCTCCTCGAGCGAGAGCGCGAAGGGTGCCTGCCGATAGGGACCTGCCCGCAGCGGCAACGGCTCGTGCAGGGCATCGCCGAGCCCGGCATCGACGTACCAGACACCCTCCGGGTTCCCTTCCGTCGGCAGGCCGTCGACGGTCAGGACCAGGTGATTGCCGACGGCATCGGCGTCGGGCCCCTCCGGTCCGTGCACGCCGCCGACGTGCGCCTGCACCGCATAGCCGAGCGAGCTGAGCAGGAGCCCGAGGCTTCCGTTGAGGTGATAGCAGTAGCCCCCGCGGTCGTGCAGCGCGATCCGTCGGACGGCTTCGTGCGGATCGGTCGTCCACCCTTCACCGGCGGCGATCCACAGGGTCTCGTAGGGCACCCGCTCCACATGCGCCCGCACCAGCGATCGCAGGGCTGCCGCCGAAGGCGGATCAGCATCGACACCGAGACGGCTCAGGTAGGCCCGTCGTACCTCGGACCCCAGCGGGGCCAGCGACTCGAACATGCCTCATTGTCACCGAGGAAGCCCGGGGCCGATACTCGTTCCATGACGACTGATCGCGGCATTCACGAACAGATCTCCGCCCTCGTCGCGCAGGAGCACGACCTTCGGGCCCGCCTGCAGGCACATGAGATCGAGCCCGCCGACGAGCAGAGCCAGCTGCGCTCGATCGAGGTCCAGCTCGACCAGTGCTGGGATCTGCTCCGGCAGCGCCAGGCGCTGCGTGACGCGGACGGCGACCCGGATGCCGCCTCCGCACGTCCCGCGGGTGAGGTCGAGGACTACCTGGGCTGATCCCGGTCAGGGGATCTGCTTCTTCTTCTCACAGCTCGCGGCACGGTCCTTCTGGGGACCGCCGATGCACACGTCCTTGCCGCCGGCACCGACGAGGTAGTCCTTGCCGGCGCCACCGTTCAGCTTGTCCTTGCCCGCACCGCCGTTGAGCCTGTCATTGCCCGCGCCTCCCAGCAGTACGTCGTTCCCGGCGCGGCCGCTGATCCTGTCGTTGCCATTGCCGCCGATGATCCTGTCGGCCGCCGACGATCCGATCAGCGTGTCCGAGCCGGGACCGCCGATCAGGGTGGTGATGCCGGTGATCGCGTCACTCGCGGCATTGCCGGGAGTCAGGCTGGCGACCACGCCGGTCGACGCGTCCGCATAGCTGACCACGTCGCTGCGATCGCCCCGTACGGTGTCGTGGCCGGTGCCGGGAACGAAGAGATCCTTTCCGGTACCGCCGTTGAGCAGGTCATTGCCGGCATTGCCGATCAGGATGTCGTTGCCGCTCTCGCCGTAGACGGTGTCGTTGCCGTCGCCGCCCGAGATCGTGTCGTTGCCGCTGCCACCGCAGATCGTGTCATTGCCGCCGAGTCCGTTGATGGCATCGTTGCCCGGCGTACCGGCGATGACATCGGCACCGCTCGTGGGCAGTTCGCCCAGGCCGATGGCCACCGTGACCGGGCGGCCGTTGCAGGTCCGCGGCGGTGCGCTGAAGGACTGGACGCTGCCCCAGACGATCTCGCCGGACGGGCTGCCGCCCGGATACGGGACATAGCCGTAGCGCCAGTAGTAGGTCTTGTTGCTGGCGATCGGCATCGACGGATCGCTACCCGCGCCGGTCGGCCTCCAGTCGAATTCCGACTGGAAGGAGTCACCCGAGTTGTCGATCGCCCCCATCGCCCACTGCGCCACCTGCGAGTGATAGCTGCCGTTGAATCCCGAGACCGTCGTCGGAGCCGAGGAGATCCTGTTGCGATCGGTGTCCCGGATGAAGACGACCTGACCGGGGACGTGATTGGTGAAGACCTCCGCCCGGGAGAGATAGCCGTAGGTCGTGTGCATCGACGTGTCCAGCTTGTACGTCGAGCTCGTCATCGTCGACTGGTTGTCGTAGCGGACCCGATAGGCATAGCCCGGGTCGGGCACCGACGGATTCCCGACGCTGGCCGGCGGCGTCGTACCGGTCCCGGTGTTGGTCGCGAAGACATTGAGCGGCGCCGTCATCGGATAGAAGACCGCACGCCCGCTGTTGTTGATCACCGCACCACCGTCGACGGTGCCGTTGAAGGCCTTCGTCGCCTTGACCGGCACGGCGATCTCGACGCCGTGGCCCATCACGGTCGGCCAGTAGTAGTCCTTGAAGCAGCCCTGGTTGTAGCCGCAGAGGATCTGCCAGGAATTCGCCACGCCCGTCGTGCTCTGCGCGGACTGGAACTTCGACGAACCCGGCTGCGGGCAGGTGACATCGTCGAGCAGCTTGCCGTCGAAGGCACAGACCGTGTGGCTCGAGGTGTCGATCGACAGGCCCGGCGGCAGCGTGAACACCGGTACGACGCCCTGCATACCGCACGGCGTGGAGATCGAGCGTGCCCAGACGTGCAGGTAGAAACGATCTCCGTTCACTCGCGGGTAGCCCTGGTCGAGGTTCACCTCCGCACCCATCGCCGCGATGACCCCCGTCCCGGGAGTCACGAAAGAGGTACCGCTGCCCATGTTCGCGATGATCGTGGACTGGCAGTCGATCACCGTCGTCGACCGGCTGCCGCCGTCGGCGAAGACCGAGTTCGCGTGCCAGCCGTCGTGGGGGAAGTCCCACGTCGCGGCCGATGCGGAGCCGGCGGTGGCCAGGCTGAGTCCGACGGACCCTGAGAGGACGAGCAGCAGCGAGACCAGAACCGAGCGGATGCGCATCCCGTCACGCTAGGCAGCACCCACCCCTCGAGACCTCAGGGTGACACCCTGAATTCTCAGCGAAATCGTGAGAACGAGGTATGGACCGATCCGATCCCCACGCGCAGAATGTGAGGCGGAGGGGAATTTCTCGGACCGTAACTGAAGAGGGTGGCATCGGGGTCACCGAGGGCTTGCGGTGCAGGGGCAAGCGTGATCACTGGGGGCCTCAAGAAGCGGGCCAGAGCATGAACCATCACCAACACGAGGCAGGAGATCCCGAGGGAGTAGCCGAGACCAACCGGCTGCTGCACTTCTGCCACGACCTGCGCCAGCAGGTCGCCACCGGTCGCCTGTTGGCGGCCACTCCCGAGGTGTCCACCGAGGTACAGCTGAAAACGCTCGGGCAGTTGCTCGATGACATCGACGCCATGATCGCCGTGGAGATCGGCGAGACCTCGGGGCATTGGACGATCGACCTCAGCGAGATGCTGGAGGGCTGTGTGCAACGCATGCGGCTCGCCCATCGCGTGCGGATCACCGCGACGCTGGTGCACCCGCTGACGGCGTACGGCGACCCGACGAAACTGCGCCGCGCGATCCTCAATGTCCTCGACAACGCCATCCGGGCGGCGGGTTCCGGAGGCGAGGTGATCATCGACGCGCGCACCCGCGACGGACAGTCCGTCGTCTCGATCACCGACGACGGTCCGGGCTTCGCGCGGATCGGCACCGTCACCGGTTTCGGCATGCAGATCGTCAGCGAGGCGACCCGCGATGCCGGCGGCAGCCTGCACATCCGCACCGGCCCCAGTCCGGGCACGACCGTCGAGTTCCGGCTGCCGAGCCGACGCGAGGATCCGCATGACGATCTTGCTGTGTGACGACGAGGCGATGTTCGTCGACGCCCTGGCCGCCGCCCTGCGTCACAAGGGTCACGACATCGTCGACGTCACGACGGACCCGGACCGTGTCGCCGGCCTGGCCGGCATCCGCCGTCCCGACGTGTGCATCATCGACCTGCACTTCGACGGACAGGTGCGCGAGGACCTACCGGGCGAGATCAGACAGGCAAGTCCGGCCACCGCGATCATGCTCCTCACCGGAGTCACCTGCCCCGCCGCGTGGACGTCGTACGACGACGGCGTCGTCGACGCCCTCGCCGGGAAGTCGAGCGGCCTCGATGTGCTCGACCGTGCGCTGCGCGACGTGATCTCGGGTCATCGGGTAGCTGTGGGTCTGAACCGGCCGGCAACACCGACCGGCCCTCAGGACCACCTGACGGAACGCGAACGTCAGGTGCTCGCGCTGTTGACGACCGGTGCCAGCACCAAGGAGATCGGGCAGGCCCTGCAGATCAGTCCGGCAACCGCGCGCAGTCATGTCCAGCACCTGCTGCAGAAACTCGGCGAGCACACCCGGGTGGAGGTCGTCCGGCACGCGCTCGCCGAGGGGATCGTCCGATCGGCCTGACGACCATGCTCTCCCCCGATCTGTCCCTGCTCTTCCTCGATGACCATCTCGTCTTCGCCGAGGCACTCTGCCAACGACTGGTCGAACTCGAACTCGTCGGAGATGCGGTCGCCGCGACGACGGTCACCCAAGCCGTCAGGTTGATCCACGACCGGCGGCCGGACGTCGTCTTCGTCGACCTCCACCTCGCCGGGGAGAGCGGACTCGACCTGCTGCCCCGGATCGCCGGATCGAGTTTCCGGCCGCCGGTCGGCGTCCTCTCCGGGGGCTCCGATCCCGCCACGATCGCCGAGGCGCTGCAGTCCGGCGTGGGCGCGTGGGTGGTCAAGAACGGCCCGCTCGACGAGGTCGCGCACGCGGCCGAGGCACTCCATCGCGGGGACACCTATGTGTCACCTCAGGTCGCGGGCCGGCTGATCCGCCGGCTGCTGGACTCGCGCGCATCGGCCGCGGCGCCCACCTTCGTCGACGGGCTGTCGCCGCGCGCGTACGCCGTACTCCGCTGCCTGGTGAGCGGCATGTCCCGTCAGGAGACGGCCGCCCGCCTGTACATGTCCCCCAACACCGTGCGCACCCATGTGCAGAAGCTGCTGCGCGTCTCGGACACGCACTCCACCCTGGCCCTGGTCGCGGCCGCGCGCTCCTACGGCGTCCGCGAGATCGACGACCATTCCGCGCAGCACCACCTGCCGCAGGCCTGACCGGCCACTCATCTCATTGGCGTAGTGCCGATCACCCCTCCGCGGGAAGAGTGCCCGGACGGCGCCCGCCAACTCATCCCTTTGTCGTAGCGCCATTCACCCCGCTGTTGGTTTCGCGGCCTCTTCGGCCCGACCTAGCGTGACGCAGTCCGCTCGGGAGGCAGGCCACCCAAGGGGATTCCATGACCGAAATGCTGACGCGACCGATGTCCGGTGCAAGTGCCCGGATTCCCTTCGCGGACTGCTGGATCACCGAGAGTGCGCAGCGAGCGGCGCAACGCGTTCTCACCTCCGGATGGACCACGACCGGTCCGGAGACACTCGCCTTCGAGCACGAGTTCTCGGCCGCGGTGGGCGCCGACGAGGGCGTGGCGGTGAGTTCCTGCACCGCCGCGATCGAACTGTCCCTCCGTGCCCTGCACCTGCCGTCGGGGGCCGCGGTGCTGACCACCGCGAACACCTTCTGCGGCGTGGTGCACGCGATCGTCCACGCGGGCCTGCGGCCGGTCCTGGTCGACGTCGATCCCCTCACCGGGATGCCCGACGAGACCACCACCCGCCACGCCGCCATCACCTGCACACCGGCTGCGATGGTCGTGCTCCACTGGGCCGGCGATCCCTGCGACGTGCCCGCTCTGGCCGCCGCAGCCGGTGTGCCTCTCAACCGCGTGGTCGTCGATGCCGCCCATGCGCTGGGCACCCGCTGGCAGCAGCGGGCAGTCGGCGCCGGTACGACCGTCTGCTTCAGCTTCTATGCCACGAAGAATCTCCCGATCGGGGAGGGCGGCATGATCACGACCGACGATCCCGAGGTCGCCGAATGGCTCCGCAGTGCGCGGCTGCACGGCATGACCGCCGACGCTTGGCGCCGATACCTGCCCGGCGGCAGCTTCCGGTACGACGTCGCCGAGGCCGGGCTGAAGGCGAACCTGACCGACATCCAGGCGGCGATCGGGCGCCGTCAACTCCGTGAGCTGGGTCGCTGGCAGGAGCGCCGTACCGAGATCGCGGCGCGGTACGACGCCGAGCTCGCCGGGATCCCGGGGATCGATCTGCCGCATCGCCCCGACCCGGCCGTCGGTGCGCATTCGTGGCACCTGTACCCGGTCCGGGTCGGCCACGGCGTCGCCGCCACCCGTGACGGTGTCGCCCGGCGGCTGGCCGCACAGGACATCGGTACCTCGGTGCACTTCATCCCGATCCACCGGCTCAGCTATTTCCACCGGATCGTCAGCATTCCGCCGGGAGGCCTGCCGGGAGCGGATGCACTCTTCGAGCACGAACTTTCCCTGCCCATCTATCCACGACTGACCGACGACGAGGTCGACCGCGTCTGCGATGCCCTCGTCGACGCGGTCGCCTCCGCCCGCGAGGAGAAGGAGACGAAGTGAGCGAGCTTCCGCGCCAGCGCATCCACGAAGGACTGCCCACCCTGCTCGTCGGCGGCGGCTCCGCCGGCCGCGCCCTGGCCCGCGACCTGGCCCGGGTTCCGTCCTTCGGCCTGGACCCGATCGGCTTCCTCGACGACGACATCAGCCTCGCGGCCAAGGCACCCGCACGCCGCCCGTGGCTGGGCACTCTCGCCGACCTCGAGGAGGTCATCGACCGGACCGGCGTCGCCGTCGTGGTGATCGCGATCCCCTCCCTCGACCACGCGCGGATCGAGGACCTCGCGCTCCGCGCCACCGGCCTGGGCGTGAGTGTCCGGCACCTTCCGCCCTTCCTCACCGCGATCCAGCGCGACATCGTCGGCACCGACATGCGCAGCCTCCAGATCGGCAGCCTCATCGGCCGGCCGGAGATGCACGTGGTGAGCCGGCAGGTGTGCGACGTACTCAGCGGAAAACGCGTGCTGGTCACCGGCGCGGGCGGATCCATCGGCAGCGAACTGTGCCGCCAGGTCAACAGCTTCGGGCCCGAGTCGCTGGTGATGCTCGACCACGACGAGTCGAACCTGCACCGGCTCCAGCTGGAGATATGGGGCGAGGGTCTGCTCGACTCCGACTCCGTCGTGGTCGCCGACATCCGCGACGCGGAGCGGATCCGCCAGGTCTTCCGCGACCACCGGCCCCAGGTCGTCTTCCATGCCGCAGCGCTCAAGCACCTGCCGATGCTCGAGCGTCACCCCTGCGAGGGCGTGAAGTCGAATGTGCGCGGTACCGACAATCTCGTCCAGGCGGCATTGGCGTACGACGCCGAGCGATTCATCCTGATCTCCACCGACAAGGCCGCCAACCCGGCCTCCGTGCTCGGCGCCACCAAGCGTCTCGCCGAGCTGGTGCTCGCCGGCTATTGCGATGCCGGCACGACGGCGTTGGCCAGCGTGCGCTTCGGCAATGTGCTCGGCTCCCGGGGATCCCTCCTCCACGTGATCCGGGAACAGCTCGCCTCCGGCTGCGGTGTCACCGTCACCCACCCCGACGTGACCCGCTTCTTCATGACGATCGAGGAGGCCGTCGGCCTCGTCCTCGAAGCCGCCCGGATGGCCGAGCGCTCCGGGACCTTCGTGCTCGACATGGGCGAGCCGGTGCGCATCGTCGACCTGGTCCAGAACTTCGCGACCCTCGTCAACGCCCACATGGAGCCGATGCGCTTCACCGGTCTCCGGCCCGGCGAGAAGCTGCACGAGGAACTCTTCGGGGCCGGCGAGACCGCCCTGGCCACCGAGCACCCGCGCATCTCCCAGGTTCCGGTCGCACTGCCCCGCCCCGGTTTCCGCGGGCAGTTGCGCGACCTGTACGACGCCGCCGCACACAACCGGCCCGACGAGGTCGTCGAGCACTTCCGCACCCTCGTGCCGGAGTACTCCCCGACCGCACGGCTGGCTCCCGACGAGCCGCCCGCACCCGACCGGGAGATGGTCCCGGCGATGGCGGCCATCTATCCCGACGACTACTGACCCACGACCCCGATCACACCGTCCGAAATCCACGCACCCACAGGGGGAAACCGATGAGTGCCGTTCCCACCACCCCGAGCGTTCGCGTCCTCGACCGCACCGGTTATCCCCCACTGGTGTTCGACGACCACGACCTGCTCCCCGCGGACGCGGCGGGAATCGCAGCGGTCGGGCGTCAGGTCGGGGGCGCGAACCTGGCGGCGCCACCCGTCGTCCTTCCCGACTTCCATCACAAGTCGAAGATGGAGCTGCCGTCGAGTGTCGCGGTCGCCACCAGGGACACGGTGCGTCCCGACCTCACCGGATCGTCGGTGAACTGCGGGATGGCCCTGATCGCGGTCGATGCCGACGTACCCGGCGAACGCGCGATCGAGCAGTTCATGCGCGCGGTCCGCGAGCGCTATCCCTATCCCACACGGGGTGCCCGCGAGCTGACCCGCAAGGAGGTCTGGAAGGCCGCCGAGCAGGGCGCCGAGTTCGGCGTCGACCGCTGGGACGCGCCTTCCGAGGATCTGGAGCGCATCGAGGAGGGCGGGCGGCTCGACCTCGAGCAGTACGGCGGCATCGACCAACTGCGTCACGAGCTTCCCGGCCTGGCCGTTCAGCTGGCGCGCTTCCGCTTCGGCACGGTCGGGCCGACCAATCACTTCGTCGAGCTGCAACGCGTCGAGGAGATCCTCGACCCCGAACGCGCTTCGCTCCTGGGCGTCTCCGAAGGTCAGCTGACGATCCAGTACCACGGTGGCGGCGGTGTCCTCGCCGGCGAGGTCGGCCGGCTCTTCTTCAGGCGCAAGGACTATCCGCGCCAGATCAAGGCCGTGAACGCCGTACTGAAGCCGTGGTTCCACCTCCGGTCGGCACGCTCGCTCGCGCAGCTGCGGGAGCGTCTCAACCTCTACTTCACCGACGACTGCACGCCCCTGGAACTGCGGAGCCGCGAGGGCCAGCGACTGATGCTGGTCAACGCGGCGGCGATGAACTACGGCTTCGCCTTCCGGGTGTCGACGTATGCATCGCTACGGCGCATCGCGGCCGAGTGCTTCGGCGGCTCCGTCGGCCACCTGGTCGTGGACTCACCGCACAACAGCATCTACGAGGAGCCGGTGAACGGGGAGGGCGCCGTGGTTCACCGGCACAATGCCTGCCGCGCCTATCCGGCCTCGATGATGACCCCTGGAACGACCTTCGCCCTGACCGGCCAGGCGGTACTGCTTCCCGGCACGCACCGCACCTCCAGCTATCTCGGTGTCGCCGGGCCGCGTTCGGCGTCCAGCCTGCACTCCGCCTGCCACGGCGCCGGCACCGTCGTCTCGAACCTGGTCGAGCGCGGACTCTCGGGCGCGGATCCACTGGGTCGTTCGACCCGGCGCTTCCGCTACGACGACGGTGCTCCCACCACCGCCTCGCACTTCGACGACAACGGCGTCAACGCCGCTCTCGACGTACTCGTCCGCAACGGACTGGTGACCCCCGTCGCCCGCATGCGTCCCGTCGCGGTCCTGCACTGATCGCCCGCTAGGAGAAACGATGAAGGCCCTCACCCCCACCACCCGTCGCATCACGGTCCGCATGGCCGTGGTCGGCGCCGTCGTCTCGGCTTCCCTCGTCGTCGCACCGGTCCCCGCACAGGCAGCCGGCACGTCGTACTGGACGGACAACACCAACCCCGCGTGCAGCGACAGCGGCGCGGCCAGCCAGACCACCCCGACCTGCACGATCGGCGCCGCCGTGAAGAAGGCGGTCAACCCCGGCGACACGGTGCACGTCGTGGCCGGCAGCTATCGCGAGCAGGTCAACATCGCCGGTTCCGGTACGACGACCGACCCGGTCACGCTGACCGCGGACGGCCAGGGCGTCACCCTGATCGGCACCACCAACCTGAGCAACGCGACCTGGGCGGCCACCTCCACCAATGCCTGGAGCACGTCGTACGCACCGCCGTCGACCCCGAGGCAGGTCCTCCTCGACGGCTCCCGCCTGACCCAGGCCACGTCGGCGACCTCGACGACCAGCGGTTCGTGGTACTACGACTCCACGGCGAAGCTGCTCTACATCGACGTCGGCGGCTCGAATCCGTCGGTCGGCCACACCATCGAGGCCGGCGCGCAGAGCTACGGCGTCAATGTCAGCGGGCACTCCTACGTCGTGGTCAACGGCTTCACCGCGGTCAACCAGAACCTCGCCGGCTTCCGGACCTCGTCGTCTCCGAATGTGACCTTCATCAGCGACACCGCCACCGGCTCCGCCTCCAACGGCATCCTCGTGGACAGCGGCAGCACCGGGTCCGTCGTGGACGGGGCCAGCGTCTCCGGATCCCTGTCGACCGGGATCCGCGTCAACGGCACCTCGGGAGCGACCGTGCGCCGGTCCACCAGTCACGACAACGGCCTGCACGGAATCGGCCTGGCCAATTCCGCCGGAGCCACC
>JASLCW010000097.1 GCA_030151765.1 Marmoricola sp. | reverse complement strand
GACCTCGATGTCGGCCTGTGCCTCCAGGATCATCCGGAAGCCCGCACGGACGAGTTCCTGGTCGTCGGCGATCGCTACCCGGATCATGAGACGCCCACCGGGATCCGCGCGCGCACCCGGAAGCCGCCGGTCGCCTCTCGCCCCGTCACCAGGCTGCCCCCGTAGGTACTGATCCGCTCGCGCATGCCGACCAGTCCGTGGCCGGTGCCCATCGCGGTGATCGCACCGGAGCCCGTTCCGTCGTCGCAGACGTCGATGGCGATCTCGTCGGCGCCGTAGTCGAGGCGCACCCGGACCGTCGCCTGCGCGCCGGCATGCTTGCGCGCATTCGTCAGTGCCTCCTGGACGATCCGGTAGACGGCCAGTTCCACCCCGGGCGGCATCGTGGAGGTCGCTCCCGTCGTCGTCAGGTCGACGTGCAGTCCGGCCGCCCGGGCCTGGTCGACCAGGACCGGGAGGTCCGCGAGCCGCGGCTGCGGCGCGAGGCCGACCTCGGCGCCGTCCTCACGCAGGACACCGAGGAGCCGGCCCAGATCGGTGATCGCCTGCCGGCCGACCGCCTGCACCTGGTCGAGCGCCGCCTCGGCCGCACCCGGATCCTTCCGGATCACCTGTTGGATCCCGCCCGCCTGCACCACCATCACGCTGACCGAATGTGCGATCACGTCATGCATCTCGTGCGCGATCCGGGCGCGCTCGTCGGCAGCGATCTGGCGTTCCCGCTCGGCCGCCTCCTGCTGCAGGCGCTCGATCTCCAGCTGCGCCCGCACCGCCTGCGCCGTCCTGATCCTGACCAGCCTGCCGATTGCCCAGAAGACCATCATGAAGGTGAAGGCGAAGCCGAAGTTGCCCAGGCTCTGGTGGGCGATGACGATCTGCGCCAGCACGCCCGCGAGCAGGACGACATTGCCGAGGATCGCCGTACGCAGAGGAGCGAAGGAGACCAGCGCGTAGCAGAGCGCGACGGCACTGACCATCGGGATGATCGGCACGTCGGGAGAGACACCGATCGCGGCATCCGCCGCGCTGCACAGCGCCACCACCACCGATGCGGTCAAGGGCGCGGTCCTGCGCCAGGCGAGCGCAGCCGCCATGACGATCTCGATGAGCAGCGAGGCCGGCTTGGGGTCGATCCTCGCGTTCGCGATCACCTCGACGACCGCGATCACGACCAGGCCGGCGGCCAGCGCGAGATCGAGTCGGGGAGGTCGGGACAGGTGCGGCACGAGCCTGACGCTACGCGGCCGTGGCCCGGCCCGCATCGAAGTCGCGATGGACCGCGGATCCACCTCCAGGTGGACACACTGACCGGCACCGCCGTACCAGGGATCGAGGCGGAACCGGCGCGTACGCCGACGACGCCGAGGCCCTGCGCTTCCTACGTTCGTTCCATCGCGGTACCGACCGCACCGGAAGGACGATCAGCATGAAATTCACGACCACACTCCCCCTGGGCCTGGCACTCATCGGCGCCGCCTTCGTCGTACCGCCCGCAGGTGCGGTCGCCGGACGGACCGTGCACCCCGGTCAGTCGATCCAAGCCGCCATCGACGCGACGCCCGCCGGCGGCACCGTCACGGTCAAGGCCGGGACCTACCGGGCCAGCCTGACGATCACGCGCTCCATCCATCTCGTCGCCCGTGGCCGAGTGACGCTGCTGCCGCCGGCCAAGGCTCCGCACAACCTGTGCCTGCAGGATCCCGACGGCGGCGGTCGCATCCCGGGTGTGTGCATCGCCGGGAAGGTCGCCAACCCGAACCAGGAGTCGTCGCCGGTCACGCATCCGGTCTCCCGAGTCAGTGTGCGCGGCTTCCGTTTCCGTGGCTTCACGGCGGCGGCGATCGAGGTGTACGGCGCCCGCCGGCTGCACCTGAGCCACATCACCGCGGTCGCCAATCCCGGCGGCGGGATCTTCGTCTCCCACTCCAATGGCGTCCATCTCGACCAGGTGACCGCGCTACGGAACGGCACCCGCGGCATCGACCTTCATCAGCAGGTGAGGGCCTTCTCGGTGACCCACAGCCGCGTGGCCGGCAACCGCGGCGAGGGCGTCTTAGTCGGCGACAGCCTGAGCGGTCGCATCGCCCGCAATGTCCTCCGGCACAACTGCGCCGGCATCCTGCTGCTGGACGAGGCCATCCCCGGCGATCACGGCGTCGGCGGAATCCGGGTGACCGGCAATGCCGTCACCGCAAACAACCGTGCCTGCCCCGGCGACGACGAGGGCGCGCCGTCCATGTCGGGCAACGGCATCCTCGTGGTCGGCGCGCACGACACGGTCGTCAGCGGCAACCGCGTCGAGGGCAATCACGACGGAAAGGCCACGGTCGCCTTCGGCGGTCTCGCTCTGATGGACGCGAGCCACTTCACGGGTGGCGCCGCACCCGCACACGTCCGGATCACACGCAACACGATCACCGGCAACAGTCCCGCCGACCTGACCTATGACCACTCCGGCAGTGGCGTCGTGATCAGCGGCAATCACTGCACGGGCGGGGCCTCCTGCTGAACTACGAGGCTTGTTGGGTCGCAGCCGGTGTGTGGTTGCGGCTCAACAGCCACGCCATCGCGGCCAGCGCCGCGACCTGCAGGGGCCAGCCCATCGCCAGCTTGGTGGCACCGAGCGCGGCCACGGCGGTGTCCGAATGCCACCAGCCGTTGCGGCCGGCGAGGTACATCGGCCCCTGGACGATCACCCGGATCACGCACGGCAGCGCCAGTAACAGGGTGAGCCGGGAGCAGAGCCGGACGATCGCGCGATCCTCGTGCCAGGCGGTCGGATCACCGGTGACGCTGCCGACCACGAAGCCGATCAGCGGCCACCGGATCACCACCGTCAACACCATGAGCACGGCGTACCCGGCGTTGTAGAGCAGCCCCGGCAGGAAATAAGCCAGCGCCTGGTCGTCGGCACTGCCGCCGCCCTTCGCCGAACGCCAGGCGAAGACGGCGCCAATGGCGATGCCGACCAGTGAATTGAGCACGAACTGCGGCGTCGTCCGGGCAGCGAGACGTACGGCGAGCAGCACCGCCGCGCAGGCGACGCTGATGACCAGGGCAAGCTTGATGTCGCGGCTGACCAGGAAGACGATCGTGAAGGCGGCCGTCGGAATCGCCGCCTCGAGCATGCCGCGGCCACCGCCGAGCGCCTTGGAGAGCTGGTCGCGGACGACCTTCTCGACGGTCTCGGTCTCGACGTGCACGTGCTCGCCCGCGTCCAGGGGCTGATCACTCATGGCAGCAGCTCATAACGTGGGTTGAACATGACCATGTCGTCGTCCTGCAGGCCGACCCGGCCGGTCACCCGCAGCATCCGGCCGGGGTGGATGCCGGCGATCCGGCGCCGGCCCAGCCAGAGCACCGTGATCGTGCCGCTGCCGTCGTACAGCTCGGCCTCGAGCACGGGGACGCCGCCGCGCGGGCGCAGGGTGACGGTGCGCAGACTTCCCTGGAGCGTGACCCGGTCGCGCAGGGGCGCGTCGGCGATCTTCTGCACACCGGAGCGCGCGACATCGCGCTGCAGCTCCTGCGCCTCGCCTCGCTCCGGGCTGGCCCAGCGACTGATCGTCTGCCGGAGACGGCTCTTCTCCCCCACGACCGTCCCGCTCTCAGTCGACCCGCTGGGCGTCCGGCGGAAGCTGGATCGGCAGGGCCTCACCCGGAGGCATCGCGACGTCGCCACGACGTACGGCGATCGAGGTGAACATCTCCTCCCACGGGCCTGCCGCGGCCGGCTCCATGGCGGGACGGCCGAGCAGGGCTCCGCGCAGGAACCAGCGCGGGCCGTTCCAGCCGAGGATCCGCGAGGGCTGGATGCCGGCAGTGCCGTCCTCCATCTGGACCGGGACCTCGCAGTAGAGCTCCGGGCCGATCGGACCCGTGCGGTCGTCGGCGGTGCCGCCACGCTGCGCGGTCTCGGCGGCGATCTCGCGGCGAACCTCCTCCCAGAGGTCGTCATTGCGGGCGGCGGCGAAGGCGCGCAGCTCGAGCATGCCGTCCTCGCCGACCACGAGCGCGGCGAGCACCTCTCCGGTGTTCTCGTCGACCTGCAGGCGCAGGTCGAGGCCCTCGCGCATCGGCACGATCAGGCTGCCCAGGTCGACGACGCCCTCGGCCGGGCCGTCCTGGGTGACCAGGTGACCGGCCTCGGCGACATCCCAGGGCCCGGTGCCCGTGGGCGCCACCTCGGTCTCGACCTCGGCCGATGCCGGATCGGACCCGCTCTTGCGGCGAAGCAATGCCATCAGAAACCTCCCGTGGAACCGTAGCCGCCCGCACCACGTGGGCTGGGCGGAAGCGCATCGATGTCGTCGTACTCGACGAAGCCGGCCTGTTCGACCTTTTGCACGACCAACTGCGCGATGCGGTCCCCGCGGCGCAAAGCGATCGGCTGCTCCGGGTCGAGATTGATCAGGCAGACCTTGATCTCACCACGATATCCGGCATCGATCGTGCCGGGGGCGTTCACGATCGATAGACCGTGCTTGTGCGCCAGGCCCGAGCGCGGATGCACGAGTCCGACGTACCCGTCCGGCAGCGCGAGCGCGACCCCGGTCGGCACCAGATCACGCTGCCCGGGCGCCAGCGTGACGTCGGCGGCGGCGTACAGGTCGGCACCGGCGTCGCCGGGGTGCGCGTACGACGGTGCCGGGAGTTCGGGGTCGAGCCTGACGAGCGGGACGACGATCGGTTCGGGAACCACGATGCCCGACCCTATAGGCGGCTCCCGACCTGCGGGATGGGAGGCTGTGACCATGTCACCCGCGACTGCCTCGTACGCCGAGTACCTGCGCGTGCCGCTGCGCTGGTGGGTGCAGGCGACGATGTTCCTGGCGACGGTCTGGCTCGCCTTCATCGTGGCCACGCCCACCTGGGTGGCCTGGAGTGCGACCGCCGGGCTGGTGCTCCTCACCGTGGCGATCTTCATGGCCTGGGGATCGGCGCGCGTCGCCGTACACGACGGGCAGTTCTTCGCCGGGCGCGCACACATCGCGCTGCACCACCTCGGCACCGCCGAGGCGCTCGACGCGGACAAGACCCGCGCCGCCGCCGGTGTGGACGCCGATGCCCGTGCCTATCTGGTGCTGCGGCCCTATCTCAAGCGATCGGTCCGGGTGCCGATCCTCGACCCGGCCGACCCGACGCCGTACTGGCTGGTCTCGACGCGGCGTCCCCACGCGATCGCCGCGGCGATCAACGGTGCCACCGAAGGCCGGGAAT
>JASLCW010000095.1 GCA_030151765.1 Marmoricola sp. | reverse complement strand
CTCGAGCGTCAGCTGCCCGCCCGCGGGTACGGCGAGGCTGGGGGTCGCCTTCATCGTCCCGGCATTGCCGCCCTCGGTGGTGATGTGGAGCTGCGCGTGCGCACCGGAGGGAGCGATCACGCCGGTGACCGCATCGGCGGTCGACGCCGCATTGTGGAGTACGCCGTACGCCGCCACCATCGGCGCAGCCTGGTGGTCCATGCCCGGCATGTCCGCCATCCCGGCGTCGCCCGAGGGCGCCAGCACCCACCCGTCGGTGAGGCTGAGGTGGCCGGAAGTCGCCGTGGCAAGGCGGGTGGTCTGGACATCGGAGGACTTCGCGGAGCCACATCCGGCGAGGAGGGACAGCACCGCGACGAGGAGAACCGCCAGCGCCGCGTATCGGCCACGAGGACGATCAGGCATAGCGCTTCACCAGGATCGGCAGTGCCTTGGTGAAGGCCTTGAGGCCGGCCAGCTCACGGAAGTAGCCCACCGAGGCGCCCTTGGGGTCGAGCACCAGCACCTGGGCGCCGTGCGTCACCTTGTAGTCCTTGGCGGTGACCTTGGGCGCCTGGATGAAGATGCCGTAGGCCTTGGCCGCGGCGATCACGGTGGCGATCGGCGCGCGGCCACCCACGAAGGCCGGATCGATGCGGCCCAGCCAGGTGCGCAGCTGGTCGAGGGTGTCGCGATGCGGGTCCGTGGTCACGAACTCGACGGCGACCTTGTCGCGTACGGAGGCGGGTGCGGCCTTCAGCGCGCCGGCGATGTCGGCCATCGTGAGCGGGCAGACGTCGGGGCAGCTGGTGTAGCCGAAGTAGACGAGCGTGATCTTGCCGGCGCCTGGCTTCTGGAAGTCCCAGGTGCCGCCGCTGCTCTGGGTGAGTGTGGCCGCCGGCGCCGGCATCGGGTCGCCGGGGATGCTCTGGAACTGGCTGATCGACGCCAGAGTGGGGACGCTCGCACCGCCGCAACCGGTCAGGACCAGCGCCATGAGGACGGTCAGAAGACCCAGGAGCGGGACTCGTGGGCGGGCGGTTCGGGGAAGGCGCAACATCGCGCAAAGCCTAGCCGCGCGATGCTCCGCTCAGAGCCAGGGGCTGCTGCGGACCAGCTGGAGCGCTCGTGAGAGCGAGAAGGGCCACGCCTGGCGGACCAGCCAGGGCCGGCCGAACCACATGTAGCCGTCCACCCACCGCCGGGCGATCTCGGCGGTGGACGTGGACAGCCCCCACCGGGGATTGGCGACATCGGTCGTGGGCGGGATGCCCAGCGTCGTACAGGTGGCGCTGCTGGAGACCGTCCGGCTCGGGCACACCGTCGCGTTGTCCGGGTCGCCGCCGCGATAGTTGCCGAAGACGAAGGGATGGCCGTTCTGCGTCGTGTTGATGACGAAGTGCTTGGCGCCGATGCCCCGTGCCCGCAGCACCGCGTTGATCGCGGCTCCCCGGGCGATCTCCGCGCTCGTCGCCGAGTAGTGCGTGCCGTTGAGCGCGAAGCCGCGGGCGTACCGCACTCCCCCGGCGATCAGCAGGTCTGCTGCCGCACCGGCGCCGCCCTGGGCTCCGGCGGCGGGCCAGTCGGCGGCTCCGGCCTCGACGTACACGCTGGTGTGCGGGAGCGCGGAGAGGGTGCGGGCGGCGAAGGCGATCAGGTCGGACGGGATGCGGGAATGCCGGGGAGCACAGAGCGCGAAGGGGCCGTCCGGCTGCAGGATGATCGCCGTCGGAGTGCTGCCGATGGCGCCGGCGAGGTTGCCGATCCAGGCCCGGTACGACGCCTGCTCGGATGCGCTCGGCAGCCGGCGGCACGCCTCGTGCTCCCACGGTCGCATGTTGAAGAGCGCCATCTGGACCAGTGCATTGGGGTCCCCGTGCTGGGAGAGCGCGATGTAGTCACGTGCCTGGCCGGCGATGGCGGCGGCCGAGGTGTGGGTGGTGAACCAGACCGCCTTCGGCTCCTGGGCGATCGCCGCCAGCACCTGCTTGGTGGTGCCGCCGGCCTTCGAATAGGCGACCCAGGAGGGTTCCCGCGGACCCTGGTAGACGCCCCACGGATGGGTGGCCAGCGGATTGGCGCGGAGCCGCTTCTGCTGTCGGGCGATCGCATCGGCCTCCGAGGCCAGCTTGCGGGCCCGCGCGCTGCCGAGCGCGTCCAGGCGATCGCGACTCGGCCGCTCGGCACCGGTCCGCGGCGGCTTCGAGACGTGCGGGCTCGCGGTCAGCGCGGCCTTGCCTTCGGTCGCGGTGCTGCCGCATCCGGCAGTGGTGGCGATGACGGCGACGGCCAGCAGCGCGATGCCCCAGGTGCGCCGCGACGGCCGCGTCGGGGCGATCGGAGACTCAGGATTCATGGAGTGGCGCCGTACCGAGAGGAGACAATGCCCACGAGGCTACCTGTTGAGCTCCCGCTGACGTCGCGGAATGAGCACCTTCTGTGGGCTCAGCAATGAGACGGTGAGCTTCAGCATCACCGGGTAGCGACAGGAAGGTGTCGCTCGGAGGGACTCGAGGGGGGCGTGGTGACCGGCGTACGGGTGGATGAGATGGCCTTTGCTCGGACGGCGTGGCACAACGAGGGTGGTGGCTTTCTGGTCGCTTTCGTGGCGGACAAGACGTCGAGGGCGGAGCCGGGCGTGGTGGCTCAGGCGATCACCGCGGCGAACCTCAGTGGGCCGAGCGAGACCGACTACATGGTGGTCGGTGAACCGGTGCTCACGCCGCGTGGTGAGGTGGCCTTCGCCCATGAGTGCGACAGTCTCAAGGTGCTGGCGGCGTGGTGCCGGACGCTGGCCGAGACCTTGGAGGATGCCGGCTGGTCGGGACGGGTGGGTGAGGTCGCGGACGAAGCGACCCCGCATGACTCGCCGCTGAACGTGATAGTGGCCTTGGGTGGGGGTGTGGTGTTGCCGATTGACCGTGAGGTCTATGAGGAGCGTTGGGTTGCTGACGCTCGAACGGCCGCTTGGCTGGTCGAGCCTGAGATCACCCAGCACGCCGTGGACGCAGCGATTGACTTCGTCAGCTCGATGCCCGGAGACCTGTTCTTCGCCCAAGGGATGGTGCAGTTCCGGATCGCCGATGTCGACGCCAAGACAATTCTTGTTGCGCGGGCCCGACGAGTACGGGCGTGTGGCGCTCACCCGCGTTGGAGAACACAGTGGTTTCGCACGGGCGGTCTTCGACGGCGACGGCCACCTTCACTACGAGTTGAAGTTGGAGCCGAGCGATTGGGCTGAGGAGGTCGCCGCGCTCACCAATCAGATGCTGCTCCACCGAGATCACGCCGATCACGGCTTTGTTCGTCACCTGATGTCGACAGCATCCGGCTGGGGCAGTGTCGTCAAGGCCTATCCCCCACGACCACCTGCGGAGCGCGATGCCCGACTCCTCGAGGCATGTCGCGTCAACGACGCCTACGGCGTGCAGCTCCTCACCGGCGAGCATCTCGCTCGGACGCATGATCTGAGTGGCTGGCAGGTGCGGCAGGTCTCCGACCGTCTCCACCTCGTCGAGGCCGCCGATCCGGCTGCCTGGTTCGCCCAGGACGAGCCGACCCCTGAAGCTCTGGAGCAGGCTCGGGCTGACTTCGGCGACGCGATCCTCACCACCGAGGAAGCTCGCGCCGATTTCCTCGCCCGCGAGGAACAGGCTCTCGCCTTGCGCGCCTTACGCAGAGGCTCGTAGGTGTTGCGGTGCCGGGAATGACAGAACCGGGTTCCTGACCTGCAGGAACCCGGTTCATGCTCGGTGTCCGAGGGGGGACTTGAACCCCCACCCCCTATACGGGGACTAGCACCTCAAGCTAGCGCGTCTG
>JASLCW010000075.1 GCA_030151765.1 Marmoricola sp. | reverse complement strand
CCCGTCAGGGCTGCGCTGTCCGGAGGGCTCCACCCCGCACCCGGCTTGCGCGGCTGCGGCTCCGAACCTGCCGACCGCCCTCCAAGGCGGGGTCGGCGCCTTCGTTGTCGTCGCCGAGTCCGAACGACTCCTCGTGGTCCCGGAGCCACCGATCGAGCTCGGACAGGCGGTACTTGAGCCTGCCGCCGGCCTTCACTGCGCGTGGGCCATAGCCGGGACGACGGACCCGCCAGGTCAGGAGCGTGGCCTTCGGGACGCCGAGATAGCCACAGGCGTCCTCGGTGTTGAGGAAGGGGTCTTGGGGAAGCGGGACGACGAGGGCCAAGGGCATCTCCTTGTCGCCGCTGCTCGCGGTGGATGGGGTGTCAGATCGACGGGACATCAGGGCTCGCTCCTCTCGGTGGTGGCCGGTGGTGCAGCGCGGCCTCGAAGTCGAGCCGGCTTTGCGCTGCGCCTTTCGGCGCCTTTCGTTGGATAGGTGTGGGCCGCAGGTCGCTGCGCACGATTGCGAGCAGCTCGGTCTGCACGGGCGTGGTGATGGGCACGAACGTCTGCCGGGTGACGCGGACGAGTTCGCCGTTGTGGTCGTCGAGTCCGGGGACGTTGATGCGCTGGAAGTAGAGGCGCTGGGCGACGCCGTGCTCGATGACGTTGCAGATCCGGTCGTCGATGCCCGCGCTGACCCGCTGGAGCCGACGGTTCTGCGGCGGATCGGCAAGTCCGTCTCGGCCGAGTTTCTCCATGCGGACGGCGGCGACGGAGCCTTGGCCGGCGGCGGGTCCACCGTTCCCGACCATCCCGCCGAGGTCACGGGTCTCGTGGACGAGTCGCCCGTAGCTCTCAGCACGTCGCTCCCACCGGACCGCCACGGTCGGGTCGACGGTTTGGAGTCGGCGGGCTGCTTCGCGCGAGACGATGCGTTGGGAGTCGAGCACGACACGCAGGTTGTGGGCGGTGGCGAACGTTCCGAGGTGGATGAGCAGGTTGTGCTGGGCCTGGAGTACGCCGGTGATGCCGGGCAGCTCGGGTCCTTCAATCAACGTTGCTTCGGGCCGCCATCCGCGAAGGTCGACGGTGTAGTCCGGCTCGCCGTATCTCGCCCGTGTCGCGCACGTCTCGGCCGCACGTCCAAGGCGGCCCGGCTCCTTGAGTGCCTGCCAGCCGGGGATGTTGGCGTAGCGACGGTCGAGGCTGACGACCGCACGCACCACGTCGGCGGCGTCCTTGTTGACGGACCGGCACTGAGCTTCGGACAGACGGCCGTAGCCGACGCCGTTGGCGAAGTCGTGCTCGCCGAGCACGCAAGCACGAGCCGCCCGACGCCAAGTGTCGACGAGCGCGAACGGCTGCTCGGTGACCAGCTCGTCCATCGTCGGCAGGTCGACCTCGATCGCGCCGAGAGTGGCTTCCAGGCGATAGCGCAGCTCCTCGACGGGGCCACGGGTGCGGCCGGTGCTGCCTTCGAGGTTGATGCGCGGGTTGGCGGCACGCATCGCCTGGTGGCTCCAGACGAGTACGGCGTAGCGGTAGCGCGCGATCTGCTCACCGATCAGCTTCCGCTCATCGGGAGTCGTGGTCTCGGGGACGGTGTGCAGGCCGGCGCCGCCGATGCGTTGCTGGATGCGGTGCTGGCGCAGCAGTTCACCCAAGGCCTCTCGGAGCATCCCGCTGGTCTCGCCGTACATCAGGGCGCATCCAGTTCTCGGGCGGCCCACAGCATGTCGAGGACAAGCTCGACGGTCAGGGAGTGGATGCCGTGCCTGACGAGGTCCTCGATGGCCGCCTCGGCGACCTCGAAGAGGATGTTCCGGTCGGTGACCGGGACCGGGCTGATGCCGGGGATGTAGTCGCCGTGGATGAAGTCGATCTGGAGCAGCACGCGGTCGTACTCGATCGACGCATCGGTCGTGAGTGCGGCGTCGGCCAGGGCGGCGACGTAGGAGCGGGCTTCCGCGAGGGTCACCGCGTGGGCGAGCAGCATGGGGGAGTCCTTTCGAGAAGTGGCGTGCCTTTCACCGTCGAGCGCGCCAGCGGGTACGCCGAGCACGAGGTGGCGTGGCTGTGGACAACCGGGTGGGGGGAGCAGATGTGTACGGCGAGGCGGGCGACTAAGAGGCGAACCCGAGTGCGGCCTCGATCGCTCGACGTGCGGCGATGTCCTCGGCCACGAACGCCGCGAAGTCGGCGTCGCGGTCGACGATCTCGACCTCGACTGCAGGCTCGTACGGCGGTTCTCCTGGCCACGCGGTCTGCCTCGTCGGTCGGTCGCGATCCAGCCGGGTGCCGCTGAGCGAGACCCACTCGCGGAGCCGTTGCTGGCACTCGCGAAATTCGCGATGCCACGCCAGCGGAGCAGAGGGTGAGGCTTCGGGGTCGTAGGCATTGACCCTGGCGGCTTGGAGCGCCGAGAGTTCCCAGATCAGCTCATCGTGGCGATGCCACAACGGCGGGACCACGGCCGGCGGGAGCCCGTAGGAGAGGCGCAGCCACTTCACGAACTTGTCGAGGTCCACCCACTCGACGAGTGCCTCGTCCGCGGTCAGGGTGTTCCAGTCGATCGGGCGCAACGGCCGCTCATCGTCGAAGTCAGCGGTCCCGAACACAGC
>JASLCW010000478.1 GCA_030151765.1 Marmoricola sp. | reverse complement strand
ATGGGAATATGATTCGAAGTGATTATTCTGATGGATATTGGGAAACAAAGAAATATGATTCCAATGGAAATGTGATTCGATTTGAAAATTCTGATGGATATTGGGTGACATATGAATATGATGATAATGTGAATAAGATTCGATCTGAAACTTCTAATGGATATTGGGAAACATATGAATACGATGAAAATGGGAATGTGATTCGAATCCAAACATCCAATGACCATTGACAACTAGAATATAATGACGGCACACTAAACGAAACAACAAAATGTTTAAAAGCAATACACACACCGCCACTGGCATGTTCTACCTCGTAGACAATTTCTCGAATACCGTTCACATTTTTCCAACTCGAAAGGAACGTGATCATTATTTTGACGAATTTTATTCACATTTGGAAGATCCCGATGTAACTATGGATTATGTCGCTTCAACAACTCCAATGACAAAAGAACAAGCACAATTGACTGCTGAATACAAGTGGTCTCGGTTGAATGTGATCAACCACTATTGAGCGATATATAATTTAAATCATATAATCATACCCCAATGAAGGCAATTATATTTGCAACGATGGGCATCATTCTTGCTGGATGTTCATCAAATACAAATATTGTTTCAACGGATAAAACGGATTCCGACGGAGCACCTGTTTTGGTAAAACCTAAAAAAGCAATTCTTGTTCGTCCTCTAATTTTTCATAAAACATTAGAAAATGATCATGCACAAGCGAAAGATGCTGCAATTAAAGGAATCAAACATTTCGAAGGATTTTTCGCAAAGGCGTATGTTTGCCTTGGTAAACGCAAAACGGTAGGTTATGGATTTACTGATAAGCATTTTTCTAAAACAATCACTCGTCAACGGGCAGATTATCTATTAGAACATGTCGTCTGGGATGAATATGCTGCTTATGTTGACAAACATGTTAAAGTAAAATTGACTCCTTATCAGAGAGCGGCACTTGTGATGTTTGTTTATAATGTTGGTGAAGGTAACTTGAAAAAACTTGTAAATGGACCAGATCGATTGAATTCTGGAAATTATAAAAGTGTTCCTACATTAATGTCACAATATACAAAAGCAAAAGGAAAAACGCTACCCGGGCTTGTTCGCCGCCGCGCATGGGAAGCTCAACTTTGGGCAATGAACTAAAAATATGATGACTTTACTATCAACTATTCTGGATTCGCGATATATGGATTCGCTACCAATCAAAACAAAGGAATATATGCAATATAATGGTATATTGTATATTATGACACTATGTCTCATGGGGGCCGCAATTCGATGGCTTTTATCATATGTTAAACGACTCCGGTGTGATAAAGATGAATATTGGGAAATTTATGTTGCGATGGGATTAACAGTTATTTGTCTAATGGTAACACCAGTCATAACATACCAAGCAGTCAAATTGATAGTTGCTCCGCGAGTATATGTTCAAGAAGCAGAAAACAAACTCTATATCCCGAAACAAAATAACAACTAATATATATGGAATTTAATCAAGTTACAAATAAATTTTATGAAACCGTTCTTTTAAACTTACAAAAATCTAAAGTCATACTTTTATGATATAACTCTTGATTTTTCGTTAAATTCTTCGTTCATCGACGGGCTAACTGAAGGTGTTTCCACCAACAATGAACTCCCATCTCCAGAAGCGTTAATTCGGGAAGAACTTTCCCTATAAAACTTTACCAGATTTCGACTTGCGTTAAAATCCCTGTCCATTTTATTGTCACATATTTTACATTCAAATACTCTATCAGCCAACGCCAAATTCAAATTTTTCCACCCACAACATGAACATAATTTGGAACTAGCGTAGAAAGTATCCGCAAAGATAACCTTTCTATCGCTCCATTTTGCTTTGTATTCAATTTGCCGACGAAATTCATAAAAACTGACATCGCTAATAGCCTGCGCCAAACAATGATTCTTCATCATATTGCTTACTTTCAAATCTTCCAATACTATTACATTGTTTTTCTGTATTATGTCGGAGGTAATTTTGTGCAAACAATCCTTACGAATGTTTGATATGTGATAATGTAATTTTGCTAATTTTTGTTTTGATTTTCCATAATTTTTACTTCCTTTTTTCTTTCTCGATAATTGCTTTTGTTTACGTTTTAGCTTCTTGAGGTTTTTCGTTAATGCCTTTGGATTTTCATAGGTTTTCCCGTCTGAACAAGTAGCTAAAGTTTTGATTCCAATGTCAATTCCTACAACCTCGTTTTGGGCATTAGAGCACTCTATATCAGGAGCTTCAACCTGAACTGATACAAACCACTTATCCGCTCGTTTAGAGACTGTAGCAGACAATATTTTACAATCGGTTGGGATATAATCAGATTCCATCATTCTAACTTTTCCCAATCTCGGCAATTGGATATGTTTGTCTAAAATTTTAATTGTGCCAGTTAGACGAAATGATTGTTTTTCACCCTTCTTTGATTTGAATTTTGGAAACCCTTTTTTGCCCTTAATTTTCTTTTTACAACGAGTGAAGAAATTTTGAAATGCTCTATCACAATCTCTTAAAG
>JASLCW010000069.1 GCA_030151765.1 Marmoricola sp. | reverse complement strand
GTGAGTCGCCAGCCAAGCTCAGCCGAAGCAGTGCCTATGCGCCCCGAGCCGGGAGACTGCCGCAACCAGTATCGACCCTCGTCGCTGCCGCTTTGTCGCTGACCACCGATGACCCGCAAGCCACCGACGGCGCCCAGCCCGAAGCAGCCGACGCACCCGCGAAGAAAGCAACATCACCCCGCCGCGTAGCGCTCCTTGAGCTGCCCCTTCACCAGCTTCCCCGTCGGCGTACGCGGTAGGTCGTCGGTGACGATGAACTCGCGCGGCACCTTGTAGTGGGCGATCCGTTCGCGCGCATAGGCGGTGAGCTCGTCGGAGAGACCCTCCGACGAGCCGGCGGGCTCGACGTACGCGACGACGCGTTCCCCCATCTCCTCGTCCGGTACGCCGATGACCGCGATGTCGCCGACTCTCGGGTGCAGACTGAAGAGGTCCTCGACCTCCTGCGGATAGATGTTGACCCCTCCACTGATGATCATGAAGGCCTTGCGGTCCGTCAGGAAGAGATAGCCCTCTTCGTCGAGATAGCCGAGATCACCGACGCTGCTCCAGTTCGCATGTGCGTCGTGCTGCGTGGACCGCGTCTTCTCGTCGTCGCCGTGATAGCTGAAGGGCATCTCGTCGCGCTCGAAGTAGATCGTGCCGACCTCGCCGACCGCGCACTCCTGCCCGTCGACACCGACGATGTGCGGGATGCCGAGCAGGGGCTTGCCGACCGATCCCGGATGCGCGAGCCAGTCCTCACTGGAGATGTACGTCGCGCCATTGGCCTCGGTGCTCGCGTAGTACTCGTGGATGATCGGCCCGAGCCAGTCGATCATCTGCTTCTTGACCTCGACCGGGCAGGGCGCGGCGGCGTGGATCACGGTGTGCAGCGTGGAGAGGTCGCGGCGGGTGCGCTCCTCCTCCGGCAGCTTCAACATCCGCACGAACATCGTCGGCACCACCTGGGTGTGCGTGACGCCGTACTTCTCGACCGCGGCGAGATAGCCCGCGGCGTCGAACTTCTGCATCATCACGACGGTGCCGCCGAGCGCCTGCACGACGCCCATGAAACGCAGCGGTGCCGCGTGATAGACCGGCGCCGGCGAGAGATACACCGTGTCCTGGTTGAAGTTGTAGAGCATCCCGAAGATGACGACATAGGGATAGCCGGGCTCGTCGACCTGGAGGTCCAGGAGCGGGATCTTGATGCCCTTCGGGCGGCCCGTCGTACCGGACGAGTAGAGGAAGTCGTCACCGTGCGGCTGGTCGGCCGGCAGCTCGTCGCTGGCGGCCGCGAGGGCGTCGTCGTACGACGCGAAGCCGGCGACCATCCCGCCATAGGCCAGCCGGACCGGCACGTCGACGTCCAGTGCGCCGACCAGGTCGGCCTTCGCCGCCGACACGACCAGGGCCTTCGCCCCGCAGTCGCGGACGATGTACTCCGCCTCGGCGTGCCCGAGGTTGTGGTTCACTGCGGTCAGGTAGAGACCCGAGCGCATCGCGGCCCAGTACACGACATAGGTCTCGAGGGTGTTGTCGCTGAGCAGCGCGACCACGTCACCCCTGGCCAGCCCCGCCTCCGCGAAGACGTGTGCGAGCCGCCGACTCTGGTCCTCGAGTTGCCGATAGGTGAGACCCTCCCCTGTCTCGGCGATGATCAGTGCGGCCTTGTCCGGCGTGCTTTCCGCCCAGGTGCCCGGGTACATGGCCGCCATCCTCAACCGTGACAGTTCCACTGTCAACGTTGGTAGCTCAGGCCCACTTCTGTGCCAGCGCCCGGATCACCTTCACATTGCGATTGGTGGAGACGCCGTAGGCGCGCTTCACCGCGGCCGGCGGCGGCTTGGCCTCGTGGAAGGGGATGTCGAAGAGCAGGTGCGCCGCCCGGCCGCGGACCACGACGCGCTGGCCGGAATAGCCGGTGCCCTCGATCAGGGCCAGGTCGTCCCCCGCGGGCGCCGTACGCATGATCTCCACGTAGTGCCCGAAGCCGGGCTCGCCGTATTCGGCGACGATCTCGTCGGCCTGTGCGGCGATCTCGGCGAGTTCGGCGGGCGCGAGCACGATCGTCGGTACGTCGAAGCCGCGGTCGCCCTCGAAGAGCCTCTCCAGCGCGGCCTCGACCTTGGCGGCCGAACGCATCGACGAATTCAGCCGGATGTTGCCGGTCTGGATGTGCGTGGCGACGTCGTCGTATCCCGCGTCCTCGAGCACGGCCCGCAGCTCGGCCATCGGGTACTTGCGTCCGCCCACATTGACGGCACGTTGGAAGGCGATCCAGGTCGGCATGAGTCGAGCCTAGGGGTCAGCGCCGACGGCCCGCCCAGGTCCACGCGTACGCCGGATCCTCGACGGCCAGTCCGCCTTCGCCCAGTTCGAGCGGCCGGAAGGTGTCCACCATGACCGCGGACTCGTCGAACTCCTCGACCCCGATCGAGGCCTCGTACGCCGCCGGCTGTGGTCCGTGCGCATAGCCACCGGGATGCAGCGAGATCGAACCGAGTGCGATCCCCGATCCCTTCCGGGCCTCGTAGTCGCCGCCGACGTAGAACATGACCTCGTCCGAGTCGACATTGGAGTGGTAGTAGGGCACCGGTATCGAGCCCTCGTGGTAGTCCACCTTGCGGGGCAGGAAATTGCAGACCACGAAGTTGTTGCCCTCGAAGACCTGGTGCACCGGCGGCGGCTGGTGGATCTTGCCGGTGATCGGCATGAAGTCGTCGACGTTGAAGGTGTAGGGGTAGAGGCAGCCGTCCCAGCCCACCACGTCGAAGGGGTGCGTGGCATAGGTGAGCACGGTGCCGACGAGGCCGTTCCCGCCGCGATGCTTCACGAGGACGTCCACGTCGATCGCCGGCTCGGCGACCAGGGGCTCGACGGGACCGTGCAGATCACGTTCGCAGTAAGGCGCGTGCTCGAGGAACTGCCCGAAGCGCGACAGATAGCGTTTCGGCGGCGCGATGTGGGAGTTGGCCTCGATGCAGTACAGGCGCACCTGCCCCGACGGCACCCACCGGTGCGTGGTCGCGCGGGGCACGATCACGTAGTCCCCGGCACGGAAGGGCACCACGCCGAAGACGGTCTCGACGACGCCGCTGCCGCTCTCGACGTACACGCACTCGTCGCCGACGCCGTTGCGGTACAGCGGCGAGGTCTCGCTGCCGACGACATAGCCGATCCGCACGTCGGCATTGCCGAGCAGCAGCCGGCGCCCGCTGACCAGGTCGGCATCGCCGGCGAAGAGGTCGGGCAGCCGGAGGTGTCGCGGCTTGAGCGGATGGTTGGCGGTGGTGTCGAGGGCCGGCAGCTCCCACGGCCGGCTGTGCGTGATCGCCGAGGGCACGCCGACGTGGTACAGCAGGGACGAGTCGGAGGAGAAGCCCTCCTCGCCCATCAGCTCCTCGTAGCGGAGCCGGCCGCCCTCGTCCCGGAAGGCCGTGTGCCGGCGCGCCGGCAGTTCTCCCACGTGTCGGTAGTACGCCATGAGGCAAGACAACTCCGAGGGGGCTAGCCTCGCAAGGGTGACCAACGTGCCTGCACAGTTTGTCCAGTTCGTCGACGACGCCGCGATCTTCCCGCCGGGCAATGCGCCGCTCGACGTGGCTGTTCGCGACCATCGCGAGAACGGCGCCACCGAGTACGCCGATCTCATCGGCGGATTCGTGGTGAGCGAATTGCGCCTGCCGGAGCTGATCGAGCTCATCGGCGACGACGCACCGCTGCCGATCAATCTCGTCATCAGCGGCGGGGTGGGGGCGATCGAGGGCGCCGCCCGCTGGGCCGCGCGGTCGCCGCAGGTCGATCTGCGCGCTGTCGAATTCGCGCTCCGCGGCGAGGAGGACCTCGCGCACAACGCGAAGCGCGCCATCACGATGCTCGACACGCTGGAGGAGGAGCTCGCCGGCGCGCCGGCGTACATCGAGATGCCTCGACTGGAGGGGGCACCGTCGTACGGCTGGACGGCGGCGGTCGACGAACTCGCCGCCCGGGAGTTGCCGCTCAAGTTCCGCACCGGCTGGCTCGACCCGGTCTCCGCACCCACGCCCGAGGAACTTGCCGCCTGCATCGACGCGGCGCTCGACCACGAACTGCCCTTCAAGTGCACCGCCGGCCTGCACCATGCGATCGCGCACGACGGCGCACACGGCTTCCTCAACATCATCGCCGCGACGGTCGCCTCGCTCGACGGCGGCGATGTCGTCGACGCGCTCCGCGAGACCGATGCCCAGGTGCTCGGGACGATCGCAGGAGCGGAAGGCGAGCGCGCCCGGCGCTGGTTCCGCTCCTTCGGTTGCTGCGCCGTCCTCGAGGTGCACGACGACCTGGTCGACCTCGGGCTGGTGGAGGCATGACCTGGGTGGACGGAGCCGCGGGCTCGGCGTACGACCTCGACAACCTGCCGTACGCCGTCTTCACCCGCCCCGGCGAGACTCCTCGGGTGGGCGTGCGGATCGGCGACCACGTCCTCGACGCCGCGCCGGTGGCCGCACTCGGCCGCGAGCGCGCGCGTCCCGGCGACCTCGACCTCGCGACGGTGTGGGAGCGCCCCGCGCTGAACGACTTCATGGCCCTGGGCGCCCCGGTCTGGCGGATCGCCCGCGACTGGCTCACGGAGGTGCTCGGCAACGAGGTCCACGCGGAGCGCACCGCACCGCACCTGATCCCGGTGGACGAGGTCGAGCTGCTGCTGCCGATCGAGGTCGCCGACTACGTCGACTTCTACGCCTCCGAGCAGCATGCGCTCAATGTCGGCAAGATCTTCCGGCCCGACAACGCCGACCTGCCGGCGGCCTGGAAGCACCTGCCGATCGGCTACCACGGGCGCTCCGGCACCGTCGTCGTCTCCGGTACGCCGATCCGCCGCCCGGCCGGTCAGGGCCGGCCCTCGACCGACTCCCCCGACACTCCCGCCTTCGGCCCCAGTCGCAGGCTCGACATCGAGGCGGAGCTCGGCTTCGTCGTCGGAGTCCCCTCTGTGCAGGGCGATTCCGTCGGAGTGTCGTCGTACGCCGATCACGTCTTCGGCGTCACAGTCCTCAACGACTGGTCCGCGCGTGACATCCAGGCCTGGGAGTACGTCCCCCTCGGCCCCTTCCTCGGCAAGTCCTTCGCGACCTCGATCTCGCCCTGGATCACTCCCCTCGCCGCCCTCGAACCGGCGCGCGCTCCCCTGCCCGGTCAGTCACCCGCGCCGCTCGACTACCTGCGCGTCGACGAGCCTGCGGGCTACGCCATCGACCTGGAGGTGGTCCTCAACGGCGAGGTGGTCAGCCGCCCGCGGTACGCCGACATGTACTGGTCGCCCGCGCAGATGCTGGCGCACATGACCGTCAACGGCGCCGGACTGCGCACCGGCGATCTCTTCGCCAGCGGCACCATCAGCGGCGCCGAGCGCGACCAGCGCGGCTCCTTCCTGGAACTGAGCTGGGGCGGCCAGGAGCCCTTCGGATCCGACGACCACACCTTCTTGCGCGACGGCGACGAGGTGATCCTCCGTGCGACCGCCCCGGGTGCGTTCGGTGGCCGGATCGCCCTCGGCGAGGTCAGCGGGCGGATTCAGCCGGCGGGCTGAGTCGGGCCGCGCCGCTCGGTCCGGAAGTCGGCCGCCCGGTCCACGAGACGCCGCCAGCCCGCGGGATCGAGGGTGCCCGCCACCTTGACGCCGTCGACCCTCACTCTCAGCTGACCCCAGCACTCCTCACGCAGAGCTGCGACGACCGTGTGCCCGTCCTCGGTGTGGAAGGTGACCCTGATTCGCGGCACCGGAGCCCAGACACCGGGGCACGACATCCACCCGAAGCTCGCCGGGGTGATGCTCCCCGGGAGGCCGTCGAAGGCGAGCACCAGCCGGCGGATCTGGTCGTCATCGCCCGGCACCGACGATGCCAGAGTGACCGGCGCGAGCCTTCGCAGGCGCCCGCTCCGGTCGCGGTATCCGCTTCGTTCGATGCGGATCGAGGTCACCCGCGAGTCGATCCGCGCCTGCGGCGCCACCACCGTGCGTACGGCGAGGAAGGTGGTCCCATGAATGACCGTGCGATCCCCGACCCGGGCGAGCTCCAGGAGGAGTGTCGGACCGACGTACGCCGCCGGGTCCACCGGACGAACGACCTCGTACTCCGTCGTGATCATCCGGTCCGGGCCGTCACTGACGACATCCGAGTCTCGCGGGTGCCGCATCCCGGCCGGCGCGTGATCCCGCAGATAGTCGGTCACGGTCGTCATGCTCGCCGAGGTCGACCACCACCGGGTGCGGCTCAGCCGTCCGTCGGAGGGGCCGATCGATGTACCGCCGTCCGGCCAGCCTGCCGGCTTGTCGCGGAGCCGGTGCGCACCCGGCGGCAAGGGCATCGCCCCCACGGCACGCGCCGAGGCGGCTGTCGCCAGCTGCCGGTGCCTCGCCAGGGTGTCCCGGATCGGTGGCGAGACCGTGACGGCCTGGCTCCCGGCCGGGGTCGGGGTCGCCACGGACCCACCCCGATCGGCACAACCGGCGACCGTGGCGGCCACCGCGATGCCCGCGACCGTGGCTGCGATCCGGGCGAACACGGGGCTCGGGGCGATCTTCATGGTGCTCGGACGCCCCGCGCCGTACGACGGTTCCGCCTACGGCAGCAAGAAGGAGGCTCGCCAGAGCTTCCGGGCACGTCCGCCGCCGATCATGTCGTGCTCGGCCAGGAAGGGCATCACCTTCTCGCCCATCCA
>JASLCW010000068.1 GCA_030151765.1 Marmoricola sp. | reverse complement strand
GGCGCTCCGCGCGATCAGCGGCACCACCGGCTCGGCGACCGGTCCGAGCGACTGCAGCAGCCGCTGCGCGCGGTCGGGGTCGATGAACCCCATCCGGGCCAGCCCCCCGAGGGAGCTCTCCAGCGTTCCGTCGTCCTGTGCAGTCACACTCAGATCACCGGAAGCATGCGGTCGCGCTCGAACGCGGAGACCTGGCCGCGGTACTCCTCCCACTCGGCCCGCTTGTTGCGCAGGAAGAACTCGTAGACGTGCTCCCCCAGCGTCTCGGCCAGCAGCTCGGAGTGCTCGGCGATCGTGATCGCGTCGTTGAGGTTCTTCGGCAGCGGCTCGATGCCGAGGCTGCGGCGCTCGCGCTCGGTGAGCGCCCAGACGTCGTCCTCGGCCTCGCGCGGCAGGTCGTAGCCCTCCTCGATGCCCTTCATCCCGGCGGCGAGCACCGCGGCGAAGGCGAGATAGGGGTTGCACGCCGAGTCGAGGGTGCGCACCTCGACCCGGGTCGACTGACCCTTGAGCGGCTTGTACATCGGCACCCGCACCATCGCGGAGCGGTTGTTGTGACCCCAGCAGATGTACGACGGCGCCTCGCCGCCACCCAGCAGCCGCTTGTACGAGTTGACCCACTGGTTGGTCACGCAGGTGATCTCGGCGGCGTGCCGGAGGATGCCGGCGATGAAGTGGCGCGCGACCTTGGACAGCTGGTACTCCGCGCCGGCCTCGAAGAAGGCATTGCGATCGCCTTCGAAGAGCGAGACGTGCGTGTGCATGCCCGAACCGGGGTGCGTGGTGAAGGGCTTCGGCATGAAGCTGGCCCACACCCCCTGGCTCAGCGCCACCTCACGGACGACGGTCCGGAAGGTCATGATGTTGTCGGCCGTGGTGAGCGCGTCGGCGTACCGCAGGTCGATCTCCTGCTGGCCGGGGCCGCCCTCGTGGTGGCTGAACTCCACGGAGATGCCCATCGACTCGAGCATCGTGATCGCCTCGCGGCGGAAGTCCGAGCCGGCCGTCTGGGCCGTGTGGTCGAAATAGCCGCTGCGGTCGACCGGCTCCGGCTCGGCACCGGCGTCCGGCCGCCCCTGGAAGAGATAGAACTCGATCTCGGGGTGGGTGTAGAAGGTGAAGCCCTTGTCCGCGGCCTGGCCGAGCACGCGCTTGAGCACGAAGCGCGGATCGGCGTACGACGGGGAGCCGTCCGGCATCGCGATGTCGCAGAACATCCGCGCGGTCGCCGGTGCGTCACCGCGCCAGGGCAGGATCTGGAAGGTGGCCGGATCGGGGCGGGCGAGCATGTCGGCCTCGGTCACCCGCGCGAAGCCCTCGATCGCGGAGCCGTCGAAACCGATGCCCTCGCTGAAGGCGCCGTCCAGCTCCGCCGGGGCGATCGCCACCGACTTGAGATAGCCGAGCACGTCGGTGAACCAGAGACGGACGAACCGCACGTCGCGCTCCTCGAGCGCGCGCAGGACGAAGTCCTCTTGCTTACCCATGCGGCTCACCCTAGAGCGTCGATGTGTCCGACAGGTTTCATAGGTGCGGCTCACTCAGCTCCGGTACGGCGCTCCCCCGCCCCGCCGGGACGGGCCGTTGTGGCCCGTCCCAGCCGAGGCACCGGTGGTGGGCCCGGTGTGCGTCCTCATGCGATCGCGTGATTCGAGAGGAAGACGCCTTCGGGGTCGACCTCGTCGCGCAGGGCACGCAGCCGGTCCCAGGTCGCGGCCGGGAAGGCCGTCGACGGATCCGTGGCCCGCTCGACGAGGTTGAGGAAGGGGCGCGGCGACTGCCACCGCGCGAAGGCCCGGACCGTCGCATCGGCGACCTGCTGACCGGCGATCGCGGCCTCCGGGGTCGGCGCGACCTGAATGGCCAGGACCAGGTGACTGCCGTCGATCCGGTCGAGCGCGCCGGCCTCGTCCGTCGAGCGGCCGAGGGCACCACCGACATGCCGGACCTCGGCGATGAAGGGCGCCCGGCTCGCACCGGGGCCGGCGACGTCCAGGAAGGTGCGGGCGGCGTCCGCGTCGAAGGAGCGGAGTACGACGCCGGCGCCGACCGAGGGAGTCGGCTGCTCGGGATCCATGTGCAACCGGATCAGCGATGCTGAGGACACCCGGGTGAAGGTGTCCATCTCGGGCTCGAGCTCCCGGAAGGGCGCCAGCAGCCCCGCCGCGGCCTCGTCGGAGAGCAGCAGCGCACCGTCGAGGACCAACACCTCGCGGCCCGACAGGAAGGGCGGCAGCTCCGGGATCGGCGGGAAGCGCATCGCCCGCAACGAGGTGGTCGCCTCCTCCGGCGCGGTGGCACACCACGCCGTCCAGGCCTCGACGACGGTCTCGGCCGATTCGAGCGGCCACAGCATCATGCCGGCGTAGGCGTCGGCGATCGGGAAGAGTCGTACCTCCAGGGTGACGACGATGCCGAAGTTGCCACCACCGCCGCGCAGGCCCCAGAAGAGCTCGGCGTTCTCGCGCGCATCGGCCCTGACGACCTCGCCGTCGGCGAGCACGACCTCGGCGCCGACCAGGCTGTTGCAGGCCAGGCCGTGCAGCCGCCCATACCAGCCGAGGCCGCCGCCGAGGGTGTAGCCGGCGACGCCGATGTCGGGGGCCGAACCATGCAGCGCGGTCAGGCCGTACGGCGCCGCCGCGGTGATCACGTCCTCCCAGGACGCGCCCGCCTCGACCCGCGCAACGCGGCCGGCCGGGTCGATGTGCACGCCGCGCAGTTCGCTCGTGCGGACCAGGACGACATCGTCGAGGCAGTGCTGGGCGAGCGTGCCGGCGGCGTGTCCGGTGGTCTGGGTGCTCAGCCGGAGGCCGGCGGTCGTGGCGGCGCGGACGAGGCTGCGAATCTGCTCGACCGTCCGCGGACGGGCCACGGCCGCCGGATGCTGCACGGCGGCGACATTCCAGGCGAAGCGGCCCTCGTCGTACCCGGGTTCACCGGGCAGGTGGACGAAGTCGCCGCACGCACGCTGGAAGTTGAAGAGATCGGTCGAGGCGGCTTCTCCGCCCCGGGTCGGGATGGTCGTCATGTGGGGGTTCTCCTTGTGGGACTGGTGTTCTACGACCGGAAGCCTGCGGGCTCGAACACCCTCCGAACCATCCCGAGGAGCCGGGGAATCGGGCGCCGGCAGGTCAGGGATCCGCAACACCCCAGAAATGTGGGATGGCCCGATCGGAGGCCTTCAGCCACACTGGTTCCGTGACCACCGAACTGATGGCGCAACGGGTGTTGCGTGACGTCGAGGTGATCGCTCGGGCGGGCCTTGATCTTGAACACTTCCTCAGCGAAGCGATGGATTCGATCCAGCGCGCCGTACCCCATGTCGCCACCTGCGTGGCGACGGTCGACCCGGCCACGCTGCTGCTCACCGGGACGCTGAAGTTCGGGGAACTCCACGGTCAGGACTCGCACGACCACCAATGGGGCCTGCTCGAATACGGCCGGGTGGAGGAGACCAGCTTCGTCGAGATCGCCCACCGTGCGACCGCGGCGGTCCCCGTCGGAGCCGCGGACCCCGACTCCTACCGGCTCAACGAGTTCATGCGTCCCTACTACGGCTTCACCGACGAGATGCGCGTGGTCATGCGCGACCAGGGCCGGGTGTGGGGCGCGATGGCGATGTTCCGCAGACAGGGCTCACCCATCTTCGCCGAGCACGAGGCCGAGTTCATGTCCTCGCTCTCGGAGACGATGTCGATCGGCATGCGTCTCGGCCTGCTCACCCAGCTCGGCGCCAGCGTCGAGGCCGAGGGGACCGGGCCTGCGGTGATCATCATCGACTCCGAGGACCAGATCGCGCAGATCAGCCACAGCGCCGGACGGCGGCTGGACGAGCTCAAGATCTCCGAGGACCAGACCGAGTCCACCGGCATCATCTCCTCGCTCGTCGGGGCTGCCCGCCGCTATTCGCGCGGCGAGACCAGTCATCCGCCGCGCTCGCGGGTACGTGCCCGCAATGGCATGTGGCTGGTCCTGACCGCGAGCCCGATGACCGCACGTGACGGCCGCCCCGGCGACATCGTGATCACCATCGACGAGGCGCGGCCGCCGGAGATCGTCCCGCTGGTCGTGGCCGCATTCGATCTCACCGAGCGTGAGCGGGCGGTCACCGAGCGGGTCCTCCAGGGCCTGGACACCAAGGAGATCGCCGCATCGCTGCACCTGTCGGCGTACACCGTGCAGGACCACCTCAAGTCCGTCTTCGAGAAGGCCAGCGTGCGCAGCCGGCGTGAGCTCGTCGCCCGGGTCTACTTCGACCAGTACCTGCCCCGGATCAACACGACCGTCGGCCCGGCCGGCTGGTACGCCAGCTCCGACCTGCCCGAGCCGGCGATCTGACGAATCAGCGAGGAAGCCTCTCCAGGTCCGCCAGCCAGATCCGGGCGTTCGCGTCCGAGGGCATCCGCCAGTCGCCGCGCGGTGACAGCGAGCCGCCGGCGACGACCTTCGGGCCGTTGGGGATCGCCGAGCGCTTGAACTGCGAGAAGCCGAAGAAGCGCTGGCAGAAGACCTCGAGCCAGTGCCGGATCGTCGGCAGGTCGTAGCCGATCCGCTTGTCGGCCGGGTAGTCCTCCGGCC
>JASLCW010000208.1 GCA_030151765.1 Marmoricola sp. | reverse complement strand
GGAGGCCGGGTCGCCGATCGTTATCGGCGACCGCCTGGACACCGATATCGCCGGGGGAGCGGCGCTGGGCTGGACGACCCTGTTGGTGTTGACCGGCGTCACCGGCCTCGCCGAGCTGGTGGCGGCGCCGCGCGAGCAGCGTCCCGACCACATCGGGCTCGACCTGGCGGCGCTCAGCGCGCCGCACGAGGCGCCCGTGACGGAGGGCGCGACCTGGGTGCTGGGCGGCTGGCGATCCGAGGTGGTCGACGGACGTCTGGTCGTCGACGGCGACGGCTCGCCCGACGACTGGTGGCGGGTGGTGGCGCAGGCGAGCTGGCAGCATCTGGATCGCGCCGGCGCGCCCGCCGCCGTCGCCGACGTCCGCATCCCCGGGTAGGTTGGCAGTCATGTCCGAGACTCCGGAAGACGAGCAGACCGCCGAGGCAGCAGCGGCCGAGGCGACCGGGCACCCCGCCGTCGACGCCGTGCTGGCCTCCCTTGAGCGACTCGAGGAGTTGCCGGTGGGCGAGCACCCGCCGATCTTCGAGGAGGCGCACGAAGCGCTGCGGTCGGCACTGGCGCAGGCGCGCGACGGGGCCCCGAGCGAGCCCCACAAACACTGAGCATGGCGCGACGGTTGCGGCTCGACGCCGAGCTGGTCCGACGGTCGCTGGCCCGTTCCCGGGAACAGGCCCGGGAGTACATCGAGGCCGGGCGGGTGACGGTCAACGGTCATCGCGCCACCAAGCCGGCAACGGCGGTGAGCGTGGACGCCGATCTGGTGGTCCTGCCGGGGGCGGACTCCGCACCGGAGTACGTCAGCCGGGGCGGGCACAAGCTGGCCGGAGCACTCGAGGCCTTCGCGCCTCTAGGACTCTCCGTCGCCGGACGACGCTGCCTGGACGCGGGTGCCTCGACCGGTGGCTTCACCGATGTCCTGCTGCGTGCGGGTGCCGCGACCGTCGTCGCGGTCGACGTCGGGTACGGGCAGCTGGCCTGGGGCCTGCAGTCGGATCCCCGGGTGGTCGTCCACGACCGCACCAATGTCCGCGACCTGTCCCTGGACCTGATCGGTGAGCCGGTCGAGGTGATCGTCGGCGACCTCTCCTTCATCTCGCTGAGCCTGGTCCTGCCCGCGCTGATCGGGGTGGCGCGCGAGGATGCCGACCTGGCATTGATGGTGAAGCCGCAGTTCGAGGTGGGGAAGGACCGCCTGGGCAAGGGCGGCGTCGTACGCGACCCCGTACTTCGTGCCGAGACCGTCAGCGACATCGCGACCACGGCGGCCGACCTGGGCTGGGGAGCGTACGCGGTCACCACCAGCCCGCTGCCCGGCCCGTCGGGCAATGTCGAGTACTTCCTCTGGTTGCGCCACGGTCCGGCGCGCCTGGACCGAGCCGACATCGAGGCCGAAGTGGCCGCGGACCGGACCGGAGGCACCGAACCGGGGGTGTCGTCTGAGAGGCTGACACCGTGACTGAGGCTGACGAGATGCGCCGGATCCTGGTGCTCGTCCACACCGGCCGCCCCGAGGCGCATCCGGTGGCGCGACGGGTCGCCGAGGCGCTTCTCGCGCGCGGCATCGGCGTACGCCTGCTCGCCGCCGAGGCGGCGGATCTCGGCCTGGCCGAACACCCCAATGTGGAGCTGCAGGAGGACACCGAGGGCATCGCCTGCGGTTGTGAGCTCGCGGTCGTCCTGGGCGGCGACGGGACCATCCTCCGGGCCGCCGAGGTGACCCATGCCGACGGCATCCCGCTGCTCGGCGTCAATCTCGGCCACGTCGGCTTCCTGGCCGAGGCGGAGACCGAGGACGTCGAGACGATGATCGAGGTGATCGTCGCGCGTCGCTACCAGATCGAGGAGCGGCTCAGCCTCGACGTCACCGTTCACCACGGCAAGACGGTCGTGGAACGCACCTGGGCGCTCAACGAGGCGAGCGTCGAGAAGGCCGCACGCGAGCGCATGCTCCAGGTCGTGATCGAGATCGACGGGCGGCCGTTGAGCCGCTTCGGCTGCGATGGTGTCGTCTGCGCGACCCCGACCGGATCGACCGCGTACAACTTCTCCGCCGGCGGCCCGGTCGTCTGGCCCGGGGTCGAGGCCCTGCTGATGGTTCCGATCAGCGCCCACGCACTCTTCGCGCGGCCGCTGGTGGTCGCGCCCACCTCGGTGCTCGCGGTCGAGGTGCTGGCCGACTCCGACGGCGCCGGCGTGCTCTGGTGCGACGGTCGTCGCCCGGTCGAGCTGCCGCCGGGTGCCCGCATCGAGGTACGCCGGGGGCGGCCGGTCCGGCTGGTCCGATTGCACCAGGCGCCCTTCACCGACCGCTTGGTCGCCAAGTTCGACCTGCCGGTCGACGGCTGGCGAGGCAACGACAAGAAGCCGCGCGCCCATCGCGAGGACGAGGCCTGATGATCGAGCAGTTGCGGATCCGCTCACTGGGCGTCATCGACGAGTCGGTTCTCGACCTCGGTCCCGGACTCAGCGTCATCACCGGTGAGACCGGCGCGGGCAAGACGATGCTGGTGACCGCCCTCGGGCTGCTGCTCGGTGAGCGCGCCGACGCCGGCGCCGTTCGCACCGGCGCCGCGCAGGCGCGGGTGGAGGGCACCGTCCGTGCCCACACGGTGGCCGAGACCGTCGACGAGCTCGGTGGCGAGGTCGAGGACGGCAGCGTCCTGCTGGCCCGCCAGGTGAGCGCGGAGGGCCGTTCCCGTGCCTATGTCGGGGGCGCCGCAGTACCGGCCTCCGCGTTGAGCGGCCTGGCCGAGCGGCTGGTCGCCGTACACGGGCAGTCTGACCAGCACCGGTTGCGCCAGGTCGGCGCCCAGCGCGAGGCTCTCGACCGGTACGCCGGTGCCGAGCTGGCCACGGTCCTGGACGAGTACGCCGGCCTCTACGCGGAGCTGCACGACGTGATCGCGGAGCTCGACGAGGTGCGCACCCACGCCCGCGAGCGTGCCCAGGAGGCGGACTTGCTCCGTCACGGCCTGGCCGAGATCGAGGCGGTGGCGCCGACGCCGGGGGAGGACGTCGAGCTGGCCGCCGAGGAGACTCGCCTCGGCAATGCCGATTCCCTGCGCACCGCCGCCGAGACCGCCCGCTCCGCGCTCAGCGCGGACGAAGGCCCGGACGCGACCGGTGCCTTCGCGGCCGCGCGTCGGGCGCTCGACAGTGTCCGCGACCACGACCCGGCCGCGGCCGCGCTGGCCGACCGGGTCGCCGAGCTCAGCTACCTGCTCGCCGATCTGGCCGGTGACGTCGCGGCCTACACCGACGGTGTCGACGCCGACCCGGCACGACTGGCCGCCGCCTCCGAGCGCCGGGCCGCGATCACCGGCCTCACCCGCAAGTACGGCGACGACGTGGCCGGGGTGCTCGCGTGGTCGGAGCAGGCGAGTCGACGGCTGCTCGAACTCGACGACTCCGACGAGCGGGTCGCTGCGCTGGAGAAGCGGCGCCTCGACCTGCACGAGAGCCTCACCGGCCTGGCCGCGCGACTGAGCAAGCTGCGCAGCACCGCCGCCGGCGAGCTGGCCACGGCGGTGACCGCCGAGCTGCATCAGCTGTCGATGCCCTCGGCGAGCTTCGCCGTGGTCGTCGACAAGACCGAGCGCTTCACCCCCACAGGGGTCGACGAGGTCGAGTTCCGGCTGGCCGCGAACACCGGCCTGGAGGCGCGACCCCTGCACAAGGGCGCCTCCGGCGGCGAGCTCTCGCGGGTGATGCTCGCGCTCGAGGTGGTGCTCGCGGGTACCCACCCGGTGCCGACCTTCGTCTTCGACGAGGTGGACGCCGG
>JASLCW010000001.1 GCA_030151765.1 Marmoricola sp. | reverse complement strand
TCGTCGCGGACGTCCGGCAGGACGACGCGATCGTGCAGGACGAGGTCTTCGGTCCGGTGATCACGGTCCAGCGCTTCGGCACCGAGGAGGAAGCGATCCGGCTCGGCAACGGCGTGCAGTACGGCCTCGCCTCGAGCGTCTGGACCCGCAATCACGGTCGCGCCGGGCGGATGAGCGTGGAGCTCGACTTCGGGTGTGTGTGGATCAACTGCCACCTGCCGCTCGTCGCGGAGATGCCGCACGGCGGCTACAAGAGATCCGGCTACGGCAAGGACCTGTCGGTCTACGGGCTCGAGGACTACACCCGCATCAAGCACGTCATGTCGAGCCTAGACTGAGCGATCAGTCCACCTCGCCGAAGGCGTCGCGTGGCGCGAAGCGCAGCAGTACGGCGGCCGCCAGGGCCGTCGCCGCGCACACGATCCAGACGGTCATGTAGCCCGACAGTGAGGCGTGGCCCGCTTTGGCGTCCGCGATCGACCCGGCCGAGGACAGTGCGATCGCGAAGATGCTCGACGCGATCGCGCCGCCGATCGTCTTGGTCGTATTCGTCATGCCCGTCACGAAGCCGGTGCGCTCGGGTGGCGCGGCCGCAGCGGCGGCCGCGGGGAGCGAGGCCACGAGAGCGCCCGAGCCGAGGCCGGCGAGCAGCATGTTGACCATCAGCTCGACGACGTGGGTGTGAAGGGGGACGAAGAGCCCGTAGCCGAGCGCGATCAGCAGGGCGGCGAGGATCATCGCCGCACGCATGCTGGTACGACGCGCGACCGCCGGCATCGTCAACGCCCCGATCACCATGGAGAGCACGTAGATGACGATCAGGACGGAGACGAAGCCCGCCGACGCGCCGAGTCCGTAGCCGGCCTTGTCGGGATCGGTGCGGGCGAAGGTGGACAACGGGATCTGGGCGCCGAGGACGGACATGCCGAGCAGGAAGGCGGTCATCTGGACCGGCCACTGGGTGCGCTGCACGATCAGCCGTACGTCGACGAGCGGATCGGCGGAGGCGAGTTCCGCCCGGGCGAAGGGGATCAGGGCGGCCAGGCCCAGCAGGATGGCCAGCCACGGCCAGGGTGAACCGGGCCCGTCGACGCGGACCAGGATCAGCCCGCCCATCACCAGGCCGATCGTCACGACGGCCCAGAAGAGGCCGACCAGGTCGAGTGATCCCCGGTCCCGCGCCGGGGTGTCCGCGATGCCGAACCACACCACGGCCAGGCAGGCGGTCACCGCCAGCGCCGGTCCCATCAGGACGACCGTGATCGGAATGCTGCCGGCGAGCGCGCCGCTCACGCCGGCGCCCACGATGACGCCCGCCTCGAGAGCGGCGACCAGGAAGGCAGCCGAGCGCCGGGTCAGCCTGGTCTGCTCGCCGGTGTCGGCGGTGCGCTGGTGGATGATGCTGATCTCGAGCGGGAGCCACACGACGTAGAAGCCCTGGAGCGCCCAGGCGATCAGGAAGGTCGTGAAGTTCGGTGAGATCGCGACCGCCCACGAGGCCACCGCGGTGACGGCCGTGGAGAGCAGCAGCACGCGACGATGGCCCACCAGATCGCCCATGCGCGCCAGCACCGGTACGACGAGCGCGGAGACGATCAGCTGGGCGGCCTCGAACCAGTTGACCGAGGCGTCCTTGATGGACAGGTGATGCGCGATGTCGGTGAAGAGCGGCGTGTAGTAGCCCTGCAGCACACCGCTGGCCAGCTCGACGCAGACCAGGAAGCCGACGATCTGCCGGATGCTCACCCTGCTCGGCGTCGCGGCAGTCGCCGTACTCATCGGGCCTCCTTCGTCGGCCAGATGAGCACCCACTCACTGCATTGAACGGATTCGCTCGCAAGCTCGCTCATCGGTGCCGCTCGATCAGGAGCCGGTACCAGCCGATCCCGCGGATGAAGTCGTCGACCCCGATGCGCTCGTCGTACGAGTGGATGCTCTCGCGCTGGGGCTTCGACATCAGGAAGGGTGAGAACCGGAAGACCCGTTCGCAGACGCGTGTGTAGAAGCGGGCGTCGGTCGCGGCCATCATCAGGTACGGCGTCACGATCGCCTCGGGGAAGACCTCCGCGATGGTCGACTCCATGACCGCGTAGCCGGCGTCGTCGATGCGCGAGATCGGGCTGGGCTCGTTGGCGTCCAGCACGTCGATGGTCATGTCCGGGTCGCCGATCGCCTTGCGTACATGGGCGATCGAGCTCTCGACGCTGTCGCCCGGGGCGATCCGGAGATTGACCGTCGCGGTCGCCGAGGAGGCGATCACGTTCTGCGCGGGCGAGCCGGAGAGCTGGGTGACCGCGATCGACGTACGCACCATGGAGGCCGCCTCCGGCCCGACCTTGGTGAGGACGCGGGGGAGGACCGCGCTGAGCCGCTCGGCATTGGTCAGCAGCGGCCGGAGGGGCGCGGGAAGTTCCGGGGCGAGTCGCCGGAAGAGCTCGATCACGGGCGAGGTGAGGCGGGCCGGGAACTGGTGCTTCTCCAGCCGTACGACGGCCCGCGCGATCCGCACCGTCGGGCCGTTGGGTGCCGGTGTCGACGAATGCCCGCCGCGTCCCTCGGCACGCAGTTGCAGCGAGGTCGTGCCCTTCTCGGAGATGCCGACGACGCCTAGGGGTGCGGCCACCCCGGGGAAGGCCCCGGTCGCGATGGCCCCGCCCTCGTCGACCACCATCCAGGGCCGCACGCCGCGATCGGTGAGCGCCTGAACCGCCGCCTCCGCATCGGGTCCGGAGACTTCCTCACGGGCGCCGAAGGAGAGCCAGACATCCTGCTCGGGAACGAAGTCCTCGGCCAGCAGCCGCTCCACGGACTCGCAGATGCCGACCAACGGCCCCTTGTCGTCGAGCGTCCCTCGACCCCAGAGGATGCCGTCCTCGATCACGCCGGCGAAGGCCGGGTGGGTCCACGTCGCGCTCTCGTCCACCGGTACGACGTCGGTGTGCGCCATCAGCACCAGGGGACGATCGTCCTGCTTGCCCTTCCAGTGGAAGAGCAGCGAATGCCGCTCGATCCGGATGCATTCGAGGCGCTGGTGGAGCAGCGGGAAGAGCAGCTCCAGTTCGGTGATCAGCGCATCGAAGGCGGTGTGGTCGATGGACTCCTCGTCGGTGCTGGACACCGTCGGGATCCGGATCAGTGCCTGGAGCTTCCCGACCGCTCCCTGGTCGTGCTCGCTTCGTCCTCCCATGGCAGGACGGTAGCGGTCGGGCTACTTCGGTCAGGACGAGGGCGACCGCGATCAGGACACCGGTGATTCCCCGGGCTCCGCTGCTTCCGACCATGTCGACCACCTTCCGGTGTGTACGACGTCCGCGACGCTCCGCCGGTTCCGCCGGGTCGGTGACCCGGGGGCACCGCCCTCGAGGGGGTGGCCGATCGCGATCGCCCCGATCGGGGTGTAGTCGCCGGGGACCTCGAATGCCTCCCGGAAGGCGGGGATCTGCGACGGGGGGATGCCGAAGAAACAGGCGCCGAGGCCCTCGTCGACGGCGGTCTGCAGGATCAGCAGCGCTGCCATCCCGGTGTCGATGTGCCAGTAGGGCACCGGCCAGCGGGCCTCGTCGCGATCGGACCAGCCCTTGTCGCGCTCGGCGTACCGGTCGAGATAGATCTCCTTGTTCGACATCGGCACGATCAGCGCGGGTGCGGTGCGCATGCCGCTGAGCCAGTCGTTGTCCGCCTCCGGATCGGGCATCGTCGCGGCCCAGAAGTGGTCGATGTCGGCGGGTGTGTCGAGGCGGAGGAAGGCCCAGCCCTGGCTGAAGCCCGCACTCGGCGCGTGGATCGCATTGGCGAGCATCCGGTCCAGCGCCTCGGCGGCCACCGGCTCGGGTCCGAAGCGGCGAATCATCCGGCGGCGGCGTACGACGTCCTGGAAGTCCATGCACCCACCCTGCACCGCGACCGTGGCCGCTGTCGAAGGGGGTTGATCTCGTATCCGAGACACGCCGGGCGGTCCTGCCCGTTGACCCGCCACCCGCCACGCGGTGGACTCGGGCGCATGGACTTCGAGCGGATGTGGCGCGACCTGGCCCCTCTGGGTCGTTCGGCATCGTCGGGCGGCTACTTCCGGCAGCCCTTCGGCTCCGCCGAGCGCGAGTGCATGACCTGGTACGTCGAGGAGTGCGCGCGCCGCGGCCTCTCCCTCGAGTACGACGGCAACGGCAATGCCATCGCCTGGTGGCGCCCTGAAGGGGCGACCGGCGACGGCGTACTGACCGGATCGCACCTCGACAGCGTGCTCGACGGCGGTGCCTTCGACGGCCCCCTAGGAGTGGTCTCCTCGCTGGCGGCGTACGACGTGCTCCGCGACCGCGGCTTCACCCCGGCTCGTCCGATCGGCTTCGGTGTCTTCGTCGAGGAGGAGGGCTCCCGCTTCGGCCTGGCCTGCCTGGGCTCACGTCTCGCGGCCGGAGCGGTCACGCCGGAGGCTGCTCGGGAACTCCGCGATCGCGACGGCGTCGCGCTCCTCGACGCGATGGCCGCCGCCGGCCTCGAGCCGACTCTGGGCACGAGCCCGCTCCTCGACGGGGTCGGCACCTTCGTCGAACTGCATGTGGAGCAGGGCCGTGACCTCGACCTGCGCGATCGCCCGATCGGTGTCGCCAGTGCGATCTGGCCGCATGGTCGCTATCGCTTCGAGTTCAGCGGTGAGGCCAACCATGCCGGCACGACCCGGATGGAGGACCGCCGCGATCCGATGCTCAGCTATGCGATGACCGCGCTGGCCGCCAACAAGCAGGCGCGTCTCGGGGAGGGGTCGAGGGCGACCTTCGGCCGGATTCAGGTCGAGCCCAACGGCACCAATGCGGTCCCCTCCAAGGTGACCGCCTGGCTCGATGCACGCTGTGCCAGCGAGGCCGAGCTCGGCGAACTGATCGAGACGATCGCCCGCCTCGGCGACGAGCGCGCCCAGCGCGACGGCACCACCCTCGCCATGACGCCCGAGTCGGTCAGCGGCGCCGTCGACTTCGATCCCGCGCTCGCCGCGCGCCTAGCGAAGCATCTCGGTGACGCGCCGATCATCCCCACCCAGGCCGGCCACGACGCCGGAATCCTTTCTGCCGCAGGGATTCCGACGGCGATGGTCTTCGTCCGCAATCCCACGGGCATCTCGCACTCGCCGGCCGAGTTCGCCGCGACCGCCGACTGCCTCGAAGGCGTCACCGCGCTCGCCGACGTACTGGAGGAACTGGCCCGATGACGCGCCATCTGCTGGAGCACGCACTGGTCGACGGGGCCGTGGTGGACGACCTCGTCGTCGAGGTGGACAACGGGATCATCGAATCGGTCGCGGGCGCACCCGAAGGCGCGAGACGGGTCAGCGGCCTGACCCTGCCCGGCCTGGCCAACTGCCACTCGCACGCCTTCCATCGCTCCCTGCGCGGACACACCCAGCGTGAGCGCGGCAGCTTCTGGACCTGGCGGGAGCAGATGTACGACGTCGCCGCCGAGCTCACGCCCGACAGCTACTACGCCCTCGCGGTCGAGGTCTATCGCGAGATGAAGGCGACCGGCATCACCGCGGTGGGGGAGTTCCACTACCTGCACCATCAGCCGGACGGCACGCCGTACGACGACCCCAACGCGATGGGCAAGGCGCTCCTGGCCGCCGCCGACGAGGCCGGTATCCGGATCCGGCTGCTCGACACCTGCTACCTCGCCGCCGGCATCGGTCGCGAACCCGAAGGAGTACAGCGCCGCTTCAGTGACGGCGACGCGGAAGCCTGGGCGACGCGGGTCGAGGCCTTCGGTGACGAGCGCGTCGCCGCCGCGATCCACTCCGTTCGCGCCGTCCCACGTGAGCAGATGAAGACGATCGCCCAGTGGGCCAAGGGCAAGCCACTGCACGTCCACCTCTCCGAACAGGTCGCCGAGAACGAGCAGTGCCAGGCGGCGTACGGCGTCACCCCCACGCGCCTGCTCGCCGACGAGGGTGTCCTGGGTGGCCTGACCAGCCTGGTCCACGCCACCCACCTGACCGACGCGGACATCGCGCTGATCGGCGCCGCACAGGCCTACTCGTGCTTCTGCCCGACGACGGAACGCGATCTCGCCGACGGGATCGGCCCCTCCACGGCTCTTGCGCAAGCGGGCTCGCCGCTCACCCTGGGCTCGGACAGTCATGCGGTGATCGACATCTTCGAGGAGATGCGCGCGGTCGAGATGCACGAGCGGCTCGCCACCCAGCAGCGCGGACACTGGTCGGCGGCGGAGCTGCTCGCGGCAGCGACGTACGACGGCCATGCCTCGCTCGGCTTCGACGATGCCGGACGCATTGCCGTCGGGCAGCGCGCCGATTTCGTGACCGTCGACCTGGACACGTGGCGGACGAGGGGTACGGGGGCGAGCCCGGAGACCGCCGTCTTCGCGGCAACGGCAGCGGACGTACGGGAGGTCTGGCATGGCTGAGACGACCTTGCTCACCAACATCGCCGAGTTGGTCACCAACGACCCGAGTCACGACGGAACGCCCCTAGGGATCGTCCGAGATGCCGCCGTCGTCACCGACGGCCAGAAGATCGTCTGGGCCGGCCGCGCCGCCGATGCGCCAGCGGCCGACACCGCCCGTGACCTCGCTGGCCGTGCGGTGATCCCGGGTTTCGTCGACTCGCACGCGCACCTCGTCTTCGCCGGCGACCGGTCCGCCGAGTTCGAGGCGCGGATGAGCGGGACCTCTTATGCAGCAGGGGGAATCCGCACTACGGTCGCTGCCACCCGGGGCGCCAGTGACGAGCAGCTCACCGCTCAGGTCGCGCGCCACGTTGCCGAGATGCGCCGGCAGGGTACGACGACCGTGGAGATCAAGAGCGGCTACGGACTGACCACGCTCGACGAGGCCAGGGCGCTCGCGATCGCCCGCCAGTTCACCGATGAGACGACCTTCCTGGGCGCACACGTCGTACCGCAGGGGTCGACGCCGGAGGAGTACGTCGAACTGGTCACCGGAGCGATGCTCGAACGCTGCGCTCCCCACGCCCGGTGGGTCGACGTCTTCTGCGAGAGCGGCGCCTTCGACGCCGACCAGGCGCGCGCGATCCTCGACGCGGGCAAGGAGAAGGGTCTGCTGCCGCGGATCCACGCCAACCAGCTCGGTCATGGCCCGGGCATCTCGGTCGCCTGCGAGGTGGGCGCTGCCAGTGCGGATCACTGCACCTTCGCCACCGACGAGGACCTGGTGAACCTGCGGGACGCCGGCGTGGTCGCCACACTGCTGCCCGGCGTCGAGTTCAGCACCCGCTCGCCGTACCCGGACGCACGACGCTTCATTGAGGCCGGTGTCACGGTTGCGATCGCCTCGGACTGCAATCCGGGCTCCTGCTACACGAGTTCCATGCCCTTCTGCCTCGCGGTCGGTGTGCGTGACATGCACCTGACCCCCGCACAGGCGATGTGGGCGGCGACCGCGGGCGGTGCCCGCGCACTGCGTCGCGACGACATCGGTCACCTGGCGCCTGGCGCGCGGGCGGACCTGGTCGTCCTCGACGCCCCCTCATACGTGCACCTGGCCTATCGGCCCGGTGTGCCGATCGTCCTCGATGTGATCTCGTCCGGAGTGGTCACGACCCGGTGACAGCTTCACCCAGAACGGGCAAACAGGACGATCCGGGTGGCAGGATTCACTGCACCCCTATGGAACCAAGCAGGAGGAAGTAATGCGTCGTATGACGATGGCGGCGGCCGCCGTACTGGCTGGTGGCCTCGCACTGACGGGCTGCGGCTCGAATTCGCTCGACAAGAGTGGTGGCCAGCCCACCAAGAAGGTCGACACCTCGGTCGACAGCGCTGCTGCCGCTCTGGTTCCGGCGAACATCAAGTCCAAGGGCACACTGACGATCGGCAGCGACGCCAGCTACGCGCCCAGTGAGTTCATGGCCGGCGATGGCAAGACCATCGAGGGCTTCGACGTTGACCTCTTCACCGCAGTGGCGAAGAAGCTCGGCCTCAAGGTCGCCTTCCAGAACGCCAACTTCGACTCGATCATCACCGGCGTCCAGGGCAACAAGTACGACGTCGGCGTCTCCAGCTTCACCGTCAACCCGCAGCGCGAGAAGCAAGCGACGATGATCAGCTACTTCAACGCCGGCACGCAGTGGGCTGCCCCTGCGGGCAACCCGAAGAAGGTCGACCCGCAAAAGCCGTGCGGCCTGACCGTCGCGGTCCAGAAGGGCACCGTTCAGCAGGAGGTCGACCTGCCGCCGAAGGAGAAGGCCTGCAAGGCGGCCGGCAAGCCGATCAACGTGCTCGTCTACACGGGCCAGGACCAGGCCACCGCCGCGGTCGTCAGCGGAAAGGCGGACGCGATGCTCGCCGACTCGCCCGTCGTGGCCTACGCCGTGAAGCAGTCGGCCGGCAAGCTCGAGGCCGCCGGTGACATCTACGACGCGGCGCCGTACGGCTATGTCGTCTCCAACGCGAACGCCAAGTTCGGTGACGCCATCGTCGCAGCGCTGAAGTCGCTGCAGGCGGACGGGACCTACACGGAGATCCTCAAGAACTGGGGCGTCGACCAAGGTGCCATCACCGACTTCGCCGTGAACCCGAAGGTGTAGTGACTGCTCCGTGAGTACTGAGTCCGCAACCTCCGTCCCCGGCACGTCCGGGGGCGGAGGTGACCGGCCGGGCAAGATCGATGCCGTCCCGGTGCGACACCCGGGTCGGTGGGTGGCGATCGCCGTCCTGGCCCTGATCGTTGCGATGGTCGTCAACCTTCTGTTGACGAACCCCGCCTTCGACTGGTCCTTCATCTTCCAGGCGATGGTGCAGTCGCCCGTCATCAACGGCCTCCTCATCGGCACCCTTCTCGGCACCGCTCTCGCGATGGTCGTGGGCGTCAGCGCCGGTGTGCTGCTGGCCGTGATGAGACTGTCGGACAACCCGATCCTGCGCTACTCGGCCTGGGTCTACACCTGGTTCTTCCGGGCTGTCCCGCGACTGGTGTTGCTGACCATCATGGGAGCGCTCGGCATCCTGTGGCCGCACGGACTCGGCCTCGGCGTCCCGTTCGCCCATGACCTGTCCAAGGCCTTCGGCGGGAATGTGGACCTCATCTTCACAACGATCGATGCCAACAAGGTCTTCAGCGGGCTGCTCGGCGGTGTGATCGGCCTGGGCCTCAGCGAGGCCGCCTACATGGCGGAGATCGCGCGCGCCGGCATCCTCTCCGTCGACAGTGGTCAGCGCGAGGCCGCCCACGCCCTGGGCATGAACAACAGCCTCTCGATGCGCCGCATCGTCCTTCCGCAGGCGATGCGCGTGATCGTGCCGCCGACGGGCAACGAGACCATCGCGATGCTCAAGGACACCTCGCTGTTGCTCGGCCTGCCACTCAGCACGGAGATGTTCTTCCAGCTCGAGGCGATCGGGTCGCGTACATACAAGACTTTCCCGGTCCTGGTTGCCGCCGTGCTCTGGTACCTGATCGTCTGCAGCGTGCTCATGATCATCCAGTCGCGCCTCGAAGCGCACTTCGGTCGCGGATTTGGCTCCAAGCCGGTGGCGAAGGATCAGGGAATCCGCGCGAAGATGCTCGGTCTCGCCGGGGGAGGACCACGATGAGTGACCAACCGCTCGTCCACGCGGTCAACGTGACCAAGGCCTTCCACGGCAACGAGGTGCTCAAGGGCATCGACCTCGACGTGGAGGCCGGCCAGGTCGTTTGCCTGCTAGGGCCCTCGGGCTCGGGTAAGACCACCTTCCTGCGTTGCATCAACCAGCTCGAGACCATCGACGGCGGCCGCATCTGGGTCGACGGTGATCTCGCCGGCTACGAGGAGAAGAACGGCCGCCTGCATCGCCTGCACGACAAGTTGATCGCGCAGCAGCGTCGCGAGATCGGCATGGTCTTCCAGCGCTTCAACCTCTTCCCGCACATGACGGCGCTCGAGAACGTCATGGAGGCGCCGATCAAGGTCAAGGGCAAGAGCAAGGCGGAGGCCCGCAAGCGCGGCCTCGAACTGCTCGAGCGGGTCGGCCTGGGTGACCGTTGCGACCACTACCCGTCGCAACTCTCCGGTGGCCAGCAGCAGCGCGTGGCCATCGCTCGTGCGCTGGCGATGGACCCGAAGCTGATGCTCTTCGACGAGCCCACCTCGGCCCTCGACCCGGAACTCGTCGGCGAGGTGCTCAAGGTGATGCGTGGTCTTGCCGACACCGGCATGACGATGATCGTGGTCACCCACGAGATGGGCTTCGCCCGCGAAGTGGCCGACATGGTGGTCTTCATGGACGGCGGCGTGGTGGTGGAGCAGGGCGCTCCGCGCGATGTCATCAACAACCCGCAGCACGAGCGGACCAAGTCCTTCCTCGCTCGGATCCGTGAGGAGTCCGCCGAGGAGGCCGCCGCGCTCGCGGAGAAGATCGCCGCCGAGAAGATCTGAACCGAGCGGCGGCCGGCAGGGTTTGAGGAGTTGTCACGCGGGTGACAAGTTCTCCACCCCGGCCGGGCTTTCCTCGGATCATGCCGCGGCAGCGCTGGACGGGTCGAACACATGTGCGAAATGATCGATTCATGAGCTACTCCCCGCCCGCGCCCTCCGATCACACCGAGCAGCTGCTCGTGCGTGCTGAGGCCAACCACGCTGCCCGGCGTGGCGTGGAGGCCGAGCAGTTGCTGATCGCCCGGGAATGGGCACTGGCCTATGCGGTCTCTCCGGCCGAGGTG
>JASLCW010000469.1 GCA_030151765.1 Marmoricola sp. | reverse complement strand
GGACGCTCGGGCATGGCCACCCGCTTGTACGGCCCCCCATACGGATCCGCGTCGAACGCGAACACGCCCCGTTCCGCCATCATCCGCCAGGTGTTCTCGCAACCCTCCGCCACGCTCGGTGCGAAACGCACCTCCGAAGAAACGGCTGACGCGAGAATGGCATTGATGGCAGCGTCGAGGGCGTCCGTGTCCCGCAGGACTTCACGCGGCACATAACCTCCCCCCGCCGTGCTCAACAAGGCGATGTGTCCATCCGCGTCGCTGGCGATCCAATCGAATTCGTAACCGTCGATCTCCTTGGCCGATATCGCGCTCATGGTTTTCTCACGTGTCCGATTGGAAGCGGGTCAGGGGTTGAGGAACGCCACACGCCCGAGGATGTACCTCGGGCGTGGGCGGCCTTCACTCCTCCACTCCACCTTTCTGGGCCCCGGTGGCGAGATCGACTTCGAACGGCTGCATCGCCTCCTCCCTCATGTCCCAGTACTCGCCGATGATGGAACGCTCCGTCACCTGGATGATCTTCAAACCATCCCATGACAGCCGCTTCGTCCGCCACCGCAGGCCTTCCGCGCCGTAGGCCACCAACTCCGTGAAGTTCGCGAACACCACGATGCCCGCCGATGGCACGGCGCGGACATCCGTCACGGGCAACGCCTGGACCGCCTCCCAGGCGCTGGGGTCCCGGACCGGGACGAGGTAGCCCGCGCCTCGTGACACGACGCAGAGCCTCTCCGGATCCGGCATGGCGAGGACGCGGCTGGCTCCCGCCCCCTTCACGTTCCCGAAGGCGAACATCCCCAGCCAGGACATACCGCCTGCTGGCGTGACACGTACCAGCAGGCCGTCTTGTCCCGCATCGGTGTTCCCGGGGAAGAAGCGCAGTGGGGAGGTCTGGGTGCCAGGACTCTCATCCAGCACCTCCCACACAAAGCCGCCATGAAAGCCAGGGTCTGTCGGTTCACTCATGGTTTTGCCATGCCATGAACCAACCATCCTTATCTGAGCAGGTCAAAGGTCATCTCCACGATCTTGCCAGGATTCGCGGATGTACTGGTTTCAGGGTGGCGGACACCCTTGATGACCAACGTCTCAAATCCCTCACTGCGTGCAAGGTCCATCAATGCACTCTTCGCGGCGAGCACTTCCTTCAGAAGGCCTTTCAGCGATTTTGTATCCCGGGGATAGACTGCTGTTTCCAAGGTCAGCGTCTTGCCCGAGATATTCACCGTCGCAACGAGATCCACGGGGCCCTTGCTCGTCGTCAATTCCTGCACGAAGAATTTCTCGTGTTGGAATATTTTCGACGCCCCGCCTGGATTCCCAATCGAACTGGTGTTGTGGACCCACGTCCGCAGCGTGCCGACGAAGTAGGTGTGAGCCTTCTCGACCTCCAGGTTGTAGACCGTCTCCGGCTCCGCGGACAGGGAGAGGCCCTGGACCCGGACGGGCGCTCCATCCGCCGTCACGAGCGCATCTCCTGCCTCCAGGTGCTGTGCTTCGGTCCAGCCCCGGCCCTGCACCCAGAAGGGGTGCTCGGCAGTCGTGCCCAGCGTCTCCACCGTTCCGTCCGCGGCCACCACCTCCACCCTCAGCACCGCCCGGTGCGGCTTGATGAAGGTGCGCGTCACCGGGTGCCAGCCGGGAGCCTGGGTTTCCGCGTCCCAGGCCCACACCATGTCACCCACGGCGATCTCTTCGATGAAACGCGGTCCCTCCGCCGTCAGCACCAGGGTCCCCGCGACGAAGCAACCACCGTCGAGGAGCGCTTTGGTCACCGTCGTGCTGGTCTTGGTGGCAGCCAGCTGGGAGGCGATCCGATTCACCGGAGCAAGCTCCGCGCTCAGCGCCGTGGCGGTCTGCCCCATTCGTCCCAACACCATGGCGCCCAGCAATTGGACCGATCCGTCCAGCGCCCGGTCGTAGTCCCCTTCCATGAAACCAGAGGTCGCGTTGTAGCTGGCGTTGCCCACGTCCAACACGCCCTGGACCAGGAACATGGACACCACCTGAGCGCCGTTGGCCACGCCCAGGACTCCGGCCACCGTGGCCGTGCCGTAGTTGCCGTCGTTCCACGCCTGGACCATCTCCTGCTCGACCGCCGCGCCCTGCGCCAGCGCGGGCCCCAGGCAGTCAATGCCAGACTTCAAGCTCGCCGAGCACTTGCCCGTGGGGTCCGTGAAGCCCGTCGGGTTGCCGCGCGCGTATGAGTACAGGTTGCACTCGCTGGGGCTCGCCAGGCACATCTCCGGCGACTCCAGGAACAGACCGTCGGGTGTGAGGAATTGGCCCAGCGTGGCGTCGTAGTCGCGGACGCCCATGCGGATGACACCCAGGTCCGCGTCGTATCCCTTCTTCACGAACTCAATCGCAGGCGACACGTCCGGGTGCGAAGCGCGGTTGCCATACGGCGACGCCACGAACGGCGCTCCCGCCGTGTCCGTCAACAGCGTGCCCCGCGTGTCCGCCGCCAACTGGCGGAACGTACCCTGCTGGAGGACTCCCACCAGCTGACCCACGAAGTGCACCGGCAGCGTGAGGCCCGTCGCGTCCAGGTACTCGCCAGCCTCCAGGTACGCGGCCACCGGCACCGCGCCCTCGCGCTTGAGGATGCGCTGGCCCGTCTCGTCGTAGAAGAAACGCCACTGCGTGGTGCCCCGCGTCGCCGTGGCCACGTGCCCGTTGGGACCGTACGTCAGCTCCAGGTCGCCCTTCGTCACCGCCCGGCCCAGCGCATCGAACGTGTACGTGACGTTGCCCGCGGTGAGCGTGCTGCCCGCGCGCGTCACCACGCGCGACGTGCCGTTCTCCTCGATGGACGTGGGCAACCCCTCGGGCGCATAGCCATACACGTAGCTGTCGTGCGCGTCCTGCGCCTGCGTGAGGAAACCCTGCGCGGAGTACGTGTAGTCGCGCTGCCACGCCTGCGCGCCCACCGTGAAATCCTCGGACTCCACCAGGCCCCGGGCGTTGAACCGCTGCGCCGTGGTGGCGCTCCACGTAGGCGTGGACTGCGTCCGCGTGATGCGGTTTCGCGTGAGGGGGTCGTAGCCGAAGCCCACGTGCGTCCCGCCGGTGAAGTCCACCGACGACACCCGCCCTTCGCCGTCATACGCCAGCGACGCCCACGGCGCCGGGGCCGTGCTGCCCGTCCCCAGCCACGCCTCATGCAGCCGTCCGTACGCGTCCAGCCTGTAGGCCTGCGTGTCAGACGACAGCACCGCGCCGTTCGAATGCTTCACCACGGTGGTGCTGCTGGAGACATCCCCCGCGTCGTTGTACGCAAGCTGCGTCTGCACCGTGCGCCAGCCCG
>JASLCW010000427.1 GCA_030151765.1 Marmoricola sp. | reverse complement strand
GCCCCTGGATCTCCTCCAGAGCGGCAGTGGGCGACAGGTCGGTGAACATGGTTGAACGCTACCGAGCCCGGCACGTCGCGGACGCCTCGGTACGCGGGTTGGACCGCGGAGGCCCTATCGTCGGCTCATGTCCGACGATCTCCTCCGGGTCCGCCGCCTGCCCGAGAAGGCGGTGCACGATCGTGCCGCGCTCGACGCGATCCTCGACGCCGCCCGGGTCGCCCATGTCGCCTTCGACCACGACGGCCACCCGATGAACATCCCGGTCGGGTGCGCCCGCGACGGCGACCGGCTGCTGATGCACGGCTCGACCGGCAGCCGGCTCTTCCGTCGCCTGGCCGCCGGTGCCCCTCTGTGCGCGACCGTCACGCTGCTCGACGGGATGGTCCTGGCACGCTCCTCGTTCGAGTCGTCGATGCACTACCGGAGCGCGATGCTCTTCGGACACGCCCACGAGCTCCCTGCGGAGGAGAAGGACGCCGCCCTGCGCGTGATGAGCGAGGCCTGGCTGCCGGGCCGCTGGGACACCCTGCGCGCCTCGAAGGCGAAGGAACTCGCCGCCACGATGGTGCTCGCGCTGCCCCTCGAGCGCTGGTCGGTGAAGATCAGCGACGGGCCGCCGGACGACGACGAGGGCGATCTCGACGCACCCGTGTGGGCGGGCGTCTGGCCGATCGAGTGGTCCTGGGGCACACCGATCCCCGCCCCCGACCTGCGCGGGGAGCACGTCGTACCGGCTTTCCCGCCTCCGCCCGCGGGATAGTCCACGACGTTTTAGGGGCTTCCGGCACGGATTTACCCCGGAAACGTCATGGACTATCCCGATTCAGGCGTTGAGGGTGATCAAGCGCTGCGTCGCACGCGTGAGTACGACGTACAGCGTGGCCCGTCCGGTCGGAGACTCGTCCTCGATCTCCTGAGGCGCCGCGACAACGATCCCGTCGAACTCGAGGCCCTTCGTGTCGAGACCGGTCAGTACGACGACCCGGGCGTCATCGCCACGAGTGACATCGGCCCACGGCGAACCGGCCAGCCAGTGCTCGACCGCCCGCCGGCGGGCCAGCGGTACGACGATGCCGATGGTGCCGTCGACCGTCTCCGTGAGTTCTGCGACCGCGGCGGCGATGCCGGACTCCAGGTCCTCGACCGAGCGCTCCTCCGGCGCGATGCCCGTCGACCGCACCGCCTCCGGCAGGTCGGCGTCGAGACCGACCCGCCGCGCGTAGGCGGCCGCGAAGTCGTAGATCTCCGACGAGTTGCGGTAGTTCTTCGAGAGGTGGAAGGCGTGCACCTGCTTCTCACCCAGCGCGGCCGCACGAGCCGCATCGGCCTCGGCAGGCACCGGCCACGAGGACTGCGCCGGATCGCCGACGATCGTCCAGGTCGCGGTGCGACCACGACGGCCGACCATCCGCCACTGCATCGGGGTCAGGTCCTGCGCCTCGTCGATGAGTACGTGGGCATAGCCGTCGTCCTCGATCCGGTTCGTCGGCGGCACCCACCCACGCGGTCCGGCGTACTCACGATCGGCCGCGGTCTGCAGCTCGGCGAGGGAGGCGTCGGCCAGGCCGAGCGGATCCTCGTCCTCGGAGGCGACCAGCGGCGGATCGCCCAGCAGGTAGCGGAGTTCGTCGATCAGGGGGATGTCGTCGACGCTCAGATCGGCACCCCACGACTTGCTCAGCTGACGCACCGCCTCGTCGTCGAGTACGCCGTTGGCGACATTGGTGAGGAAGTCCGGATCGCGCAGCCAGCCGAGGACAGTCGCCGCGTCGAGCACCGGCCACCAGGCGGCGGCGAAGTCCAGGAATGCGTCGTTGGTGCGCATCTCGTCGCCGAACTCCTCCTTGGTCAGCGCCCGGCCGCGCTCGGAGGTGACCTGGCGCCACATCGCGTCGATCAGGGTCGAGGCGACCTTGGAGGTGGACCGGTTGCGCGGCCCCATCGAGAGCAGCTGCCGGCGTACCTGCCCGAGCTCGCGGGAGCCGAGCTGGATCCGCGAGTCCCGATAGAAGATCTCGAAGCTGCGTGGGGCATCCGGGGTCGCCTGACGCGCGGCCCGCCGGAGCAGCTCCACCATCGCGGCCGATCCCTTGACCGCCGCGACCGCCGGATCGTCGCGCCGCGAGGCCCTCACCCCGTCGACCACCTCGCCGAGCGAACGCAAGGCGACGGCGGTCTCGCCCAGCGAGGGGAGCACCCGCTCGATGTAGCGCATGAAGACACCCGAGGGGCCGACCACGAGAACGCCACCGCGCTCGTAGCGGCGGCGGTCGGCGTACAGGAGGAAGGCGGCGCGGTGCAGTGCGACCACGGTCTTGCCGGTTCCGGGGCCGCCGCTGATCGCGACGACGCCCTTCTGCGGCGCGCGGATCGCCCGGTCCTGCTCGGCCTGGATGGTGGCCACGATGGAGTGCATCTGCCGGTCGCGGGCCCGGGAGAGCTGCGCCATCAGCGCGCCCTCACCGATGATCGGCAGGTCCGTCTCGACCTCGGCGTCCAGCAGGTCGTCCTCGACGCCGATGACCGATTCGCCGCGGCTGCGCAGGATCCGGCGTCGTACGACGTTCATCGGGTCGGCCTGCGTGGCCTGGTAGAAGACCGAGGCGGCCGGTGCCCGCCAGTCGATCAGCAGGACGTCGTGATTGTCGTCGCGCAGGCCGATGCGGCCGATGTAGCGCGGCTCCGGGTCGACGTCGGTGCGCAGATCGAGGCGACCGAAGACGAGCCCCTCGTGGGCGGCGTCGAGGTTGGCCAGCCGGCGCGCGGCCTGGAAGACCATCGCGTCGCGCTCGACCAGCCCGCCCTCGTGGCCGAGGTGACCGCGCGCAAGGCCCTCCTTCGCGAGGGCTGAGGCCGACTCCGTGGAGGCGGCGAGCTGACGGTAGACGGTGTCGACGAATTCCTGCTCATGGGCGATCTCACGAGCGGCGACGGAATCGGGCAAGGGAGGTCCTTCGAGTGGCGCAAATGCGAGCAGACAACTCTAACAACGGCCCGGCCGCGCCGCTTCCCGGTGTCAGCCTGTCGCCCGAGTGAGTACGACGCAGCAGCGGCCATCGCAGGGCTCGAGGCTCGATTCGTATTCGCGCGACGGATCGGCGACGTCGAGGATTCCCTTGACGAAGGCGGCATTGATGCCACAAACGAGGTCGGTGTGGTCGCGGGCCAGGCGATGGAAGGGGCAGTTGACCAGGATCAGCGAGTTGTCATCCTCGCTCGGTTCGTAGCCGACGCGGGCCAGGGCGTCCTCGACGCTGCCCGACTGCGAGGCGGCCTCGCGCCCGGCGGTCTCGGCGGCCTTGCGAAGGGCGCCGCTGAGGTCGATTCCCGAATCGGCGGCCGCTTCGACGGCGCCGGCCATCACCGAACTGAGCACCTCGTAGCGTCGCTCGGGCAGGGAGACCGCGATCTCCTCCGACGTACGGCGGTAGACCTTGGCGGGCCGCCCGGCACCCGGCCCGGTCCGCTCGCCCTGGCGCTCGTACGTCGCGTCGAGGAGTCCACCGGACTCGAGGCGATCGAGGTGGAACTTCGCGGTGTGCTGGGCGACGCCCACGGCCTCTGCGGCCTGTTCGCGACTCACGGCACCGGGTCGCGAGGAGACATACCGATAGAGCGCGCGGCGGATCGGTTCACCGAGGAGCGCGAGCCGGCCGAGCCGCTCGTCGGCGCGGTCGGGCTGTTCGGGCATGCGCCCAGCGTAGCTCTATCGGACACATTTGTTGACGAAATTCCGGAGGTTCTCTATCGTCAAATTATGTCTCCGTTAGAAGGGAATGCTCTCATGACCGCCACCACGCCCACGGCCGCCGATGTGCGCAAGGACGCCGGCTTCCAAGCCTTCTGGATGCTGCGCATCGGTTTCACCGCATTGCCGATCCTCTTCGGCATCGACAAGTTCGCGCACGTCCTCACCGACGACTGGACCAAGTACCTCGCCTCCGGGTTCAACGACCTGATCCCC
>JASLCW010000410.1 GCA_030151765.1 Marmoricola sp. | reverse complement strand
CGCCGTGCTGTTCGTGTACGACGTAGTCGCCGGGCTTGAGCTCGAGCGGGTCGATCTGCTTCTTGCGTCGCGCCGGCATCTTCTGCAGGTCGCGCGTCGAGCCGGCCTGACCGGAGATGTCCTCACCGGTGAGCAGCAGCAGGTTAGGGGCGTCGAGGCCGTGCGCGAGCAGGCCGCGGGTGACGGTGACGACATCGGGGTCGAGCCCGTCGACGGTGTCGACGAGGCGCGCCGGGATGTCATGCTCGCCGAGCACCTCGACGGTCCGCTGCACCGGGCCGTCGCCCGGGTGCAGGATCACGACAGGCCTGCTGTGCAAGGCCTTTCGTATGTCGGCGACGACATTCTCGATGTCTCCGCGGTACGACGCCGCCGCCTCGACCGCACCCGGTTCACCGGAACCTTCGCCGTCGAGGCCGAAGGGACTCAGCGACCACCAGTGCAGGCCACGGGCGCGGGCGTGATCGCGGACGTCGCCGATCTCGTGCAACGAGGCGGCCTCGAGGTCGATCGGCGCCTGGCCCCCCGATGCAGCAGCCGCCCAGCTGGCACCGAGGAACTCGGCGCTGGTGGCGACGAGGTCGTGTGCCCGCGTGCGGACCCGCTCGGGATCCATCACGAACACGGAGGTGTCGGTGGGCAGCAGGTCGACGAGGAGTTCCAACTCATCGACCAGGGCGGGCGTCAGTGCCTCCATGCCTTCGACCGCGATGCCCTCGGAGATCTTGTCGGTCAGGTCGCGCAGTTGCGGGTGCGCCTCGCCCAGCTCGGCCGCGCGACGGCGTACGTCGGGGGTCAGCAGCAGCTCGCGGCACGGCGGCGCCCACAGCCGCGCGGCCGGTTCGCCGGTGTCGAGGGTGCGTTGGTCGGCGACCGAGAACCAGCGGATCTCGTCGACCTCGTCGCCGAAGAACTCGACCCGCATGGGGTGCTCCTCGGTCGGCGGGAAGACGTCGACGATGCCTCCGCGGACCGCGAACTCACCGCGCTTCTCGACGAGGTCGACCCGGGAGTACGCCGCCCCGACAAGGCGTTCGACGATGTCCTCGAGCGCCACCTCCTGGCCGACGGTCAACTCGACGGGCTCCAGGTCGGCCAGGCCCTTCACCTGCGGCTGCAGCACGCTGCGCACGGGTGCGACCAGGACGCGGATGTGGTCCGACTCCCCCGGGTGCACGAGGCGACGGAGTACCGCGAGGCGACGGCCCACCGTGTCGCTCCGCGGGCTGAGCCGCTCGTGCGGGAGCGTCTCCCAGGCCGGGAAGAAGGCGACCTCGTCGGGCTCGGCGAAGTCCGTCAGCTGCTCGGCGAGATCCTCGGCCTCGCGCACGGTCGCGGTCACCGCCAGGACGGTGCGATCGCGCTGCAGCAGCCCGCGGATCAGGTGCGGCCGCAGTGCCGGCGGGCCGCTCAGTTCGGTGACCTCGTCGAGTTCGGCGAGCGCGCCGGCGTAAGGCTGATTGGCGAGCACCGCGTCGGCGACGACGGACAGGCGGGAAGTCAACAGGGCTCTCCTCAGAACACGCATCGCGCCCCCTGCCGAACCGCGACAGGGGGTTGCTCCCAGCCTACGTCTCACCCTGTATGGGTAAGGTAAGCCTTACCTATCCCCCAGTTCGAGGATTGTCATGAACCCGATCTCCCCCGCCCGCCCCGATCGTCGCGCCCTGGTCGCGGCCGCCGCCCTGACCGTGACCGGACTGGTCGTCAGCGGTTGCGGCTCGACCGCAAGCACGACCGACGCGAAGACCTCCGCGGGCTTCCCGGTCACCGTGCAGCACGCCCTGGGCAGCACCACGATCTCGTCGGCCCCCCAACGCGTGGCCACCGTCGGCTGGGGCAGCGAGGATGTCGCGATCGCGCTCGGCGATGCCCCCGTCGCCATGCCGAAGGGCAGCTTCGGTGCCGACGCCGAGGGCTTCCTCCCCTGGACGCTCGCCGCGCTGAAGAAGGACGGGGCGAAGCTGCCGGCGCTGCACGACGAGACCGACGGCATCCCCTACGAGAAGCTCGCGGAGGAAAGGCCCGACGTGGTGCTCGGCGCCAACTCGGGCCTCGACAAGCAGCAGTACGGGACGCTCTCCAAGATCGCCCCGACCGTCGCCTATCCGCACACCCCGTGGGGCACCGGCTGGCGGGACTCGACGCTGCTCGTCGGCAAGGCGCTCGGCAAGGAGGCCGAGGCGAAGCAGTTGGTGACGAAGACCGAGAAGACGATCGCCGACACGATGGCGGCGTACCCGCAGGTGAAGGGCAAGACCGTGATGGTCATGTGGGTCGACGCGAAGGACCCCGGAAAGGTCTCCTACTACACGCCCAACGACACCCGGGTGCAGTACCTGACCGACCTCGGCTTCACGATCGCACCGAGCATCGTGAAGCTCTCGAAGGGCAACACACAGTTCGTGGGCGACATCGGCGCCGAGAAGGCCGACGAGCTCGATGCCCAGGTGGCGGTCGTGTACGTCTCCGGTGGTGACCTGAACACGCTGAAGACGGACCCCCTGCTCAGCAAGATCCCGGCGGTCGCCCGCGGATCGGTCGTCATGCTCGACAACGACACCGAGACGATGGCCGTCTCCGCCCCGACCGTGCTCTCCATCCCGTGGGCGCTGCCCGGCTACGCCAAGCGGCTCGGCGCCGCCGCAGCCAAGGCCTGATGAGCAGAACGATCGCAGCGGCGCTCGCCGTCCTGGCGGCGACAGCGCTCTCCCTGGCGATCGGCACCCGCTCGGTGCCGATCGACCAGGTGCTGCACGCCCTGACTCACGGTGACCCCGACGGGATCGCCGAGCTCGCCGTACGGTCGCGGATACCCACGACCGTCACGGGACTCCTCGTCGGCGCCGCCCTGGGCGTCGGGGGCGCACTCATGCAGGGCATCTCCCGCAATGCCCTCGCCGATCCGGGACTGCTCGGCGTCAACGCCGGCGCCGCCGTCAGCGTCGTGCTCGCGATGAGCATCGCCGGCCTCCAGAGTCCTCTGGCCATAGTGTGGTTCGCGCTGCTGGGCGCCGCCGTCGCGGTAGCCGTCGTCTTCGGCGCTGCCGCGGCCAGCCCGTCCGGCGCAAACCCGCTCACGCTCACTCTCGCCGGTGCCGCCTTCACCGCGATCGCGCTCTCGGTCGTCTCGGGCGTGCTCATCGTGGACATCACGACGCTGGACAGCTTCCGTTTCTGGCAGTTGGGCTCGCTGACCGCGGCGTCGTGGTCGACGATCCTGACGCTGCTCCCCTTCCTCGTCGCCGGCGGGGTGATCGCCGTCGTCCTGTCCGGCTCCCTCAACGCACTCGCGCTCGGCGACGACGTCGCCCGGAGCCTCGGCCAGCGGGTCGGAACGACCCGCGCCGGATGCGCTCTCGCCGTCGTGCTCCTCTGCGGTACGGCGACCGCCATGGCCGGCCCGATCGGCTTCGTCGGCCTCGCCGTGCCCCATGTCGCGCGCGCCTTCGCCGGGCCGGACTACCGATGGATCGTGCCGCTGTCCGCACTGGGCGGCGCCGCCTTCCTTCTCGTCGCCGACGTGATCGGCCGCGTCGTCGCGCGCCCGTCGACGATCGAGGTCGGCATCGTCACCGCGGTCCTCGGCGCTCCCGTCTTCGTCGCGCTGGTACGGCGACGGGCGGTGGCGCTGTGAGTGTCGCGAGCCTTCGTCGCATCGATCGCCGTCGTGACGCGATCGCCCTGTCCTGTCTGGCGATCGCCGTGACCGGACTGATCCTGCTCACCCTCACGGTCGGTGACGTCACGGTCGCACCGGGCGACGTCGTACGGGTGTTGCTCGGCGAGGACATCCCCGGAGCCGGCTTCGTCGTCGGCGACCTCCGTCTTCCCCGCACCCTCGGCGGGTTGCTCGCCGGTGCCGCCTTCGGGATCTCAGGCGCGCTCTTCCAAGGCCTGCTGCGCAATGCCCTCGCCAGTCCCGATCTGATCGGGATCAATGCCGGCGCGAGCACGGCCGCCGTCGTCGCGATCGGCTTCTTCGGCGCCTCGGGGCTCACGGTCTTCGCCGCGGCCGTCGTCGGCGCGATCGCCACCGTTGCCGTCGTCTGGGCCTGTGCCTACCGGAAGGGCCTTGCCCCGTTGCGATTCGTCCTCGTCGGCATCGCGGTCGGCGCCGCCCTCCAGGCCGTGATCGCCTATGTGCTCACGCGGACCGGCGTCAATCAGGCACAAGACGCGATCGTCTGGGTGACGGGCAGTCTCAATCGCAGTCTCTGGGACCAGCTCACGCCCGGAGTCGTCGTACTCGCGGTGCTGATCCCGGCGGCGCTCGTCGCGGCGCGGTCACTCGCGGTGCTGCGTCTGGGCGATGACACCGCCACCGCACTCGGTGCACATCCCACGCGCGCGAAGGCGGCGATGATCCTCGTCGCAGTGGCGCTCGCGTCCGTTGGCACGGCGATCACCGGCCCGCTCGCCTTCGTCGCCTTCCTGTCCGGTCCGATCGCCTCCCGCTGGGTACGACGACCCGGGAGCCTGCTGCCCGCCGCCGCCCTGACCGGCGCCGCGATCGTCCTCGCCGCCGACCGGATCGGCCAGCTCGCTCTCGGCACCACCGTGCCCGCGGGCGTGGTGACCGGCGCGATCGGCGCGCCTTGCCTGCTCTGGCTCCTGATGAGAGGAAAGACCCGGGTATGAACACGCATTCCCTTGTCGCAAAGGGCATGACGCTGCAGTACGGCGACGACGTCGTCGTCTCCGGCCTCGATCTCGAGATCCCCGGCTCGGGGGTCACGATGATCGTCGGCGCCAACGGCTGCGGGAAGTCCACCCTGCTGCGTGCCCTCGCCCGACTGCTGAAACCGGCGGCAGGATCGGTACTGCTCGACGGGCGGCCGATCCACGAGCAGCCCACCCGTGCGGTGGCCCGGATCCTCGGCCTGCTCCCGCAGACACCGCTCGCGCCCGACGGCATCACCGTCACCGATCTCGTTGCGCGCGGCCGCCATCCGCATCGCGGCTGGTTCGGACAGCACGTTGCCCACGACGACCTGGCCGTTGCCGAAGCGCTCGCCCTGACCGGCACGAGCGAACTCGCGCAGCGTCCTGTCGACGAGCTCTCGGGAGGCCAGCGCCAGCGCGTCTGGATCGCGATGGCGCTGGCCCAGGAGCCCTCGATCCTGCTGCTCGACGAGCCGACGACCTATCTCGACATCGCACACCAGATCGACGTCCTCGATCTGCTGGTCGATCTCACCCGGGAGCGCGGCACGGCGGTCGTCGTCGTACTCCACGAACTCAACCTGGCGATCCGGTACGCCGACCACCTCGTCGCGATGCGCGACGGTCGCATCGTCGCGGCCGGTCCGCCCGCCGAGATCGTCACCGCCGAACTCGTCGCCGACGTCTTCGGTCTCGACGCACTCATCGTCCCGGATCCGGTCGCCGGCAGTTCGCTCGTCGTACCGGTGGGGCGGCACAACACGAAAGGCGACCTCCATGTCCACTGCTGAAGCCACTGTCGCGCCGTACCGGCTCTTCCGGGTCGAGGTCGTGCGGACCACCCGGATCAGCCCCTCCTTCGCGCGGATCACGTTCACCGGCGACGATCTCCACACCTTCGGACACGCGGGACTGGACCAGCGGATCAAGGTCCTCCTGCCCGACCGGCACGGCGAGCTCCCCGATCTCGATCTCCATTCACCCGACTGGTACGCCCATTGGGCTGCCCTGCCCGACGACCGTCGCCCGCCCATGCGCACCTACACGGTCCGCTCACTCGATCCGGCGAACCACGAGCTCGACATCGACTTCGCGCTCCACGAGGGGCCTGGGCCTGCCTGCTCGTGGGCGCGATCGGCACAACCGGGACAACAACTGCTCGTGGTCGGCCCGAATGCCGCATCCACCGCACCCAACAAGGCCCTCGGCTGGGCGCCGCCCCACGGAGCCGATGACTTCGTGCTGATCGGCGACGAGACCGCCGTACCCGCGATCGCCGGGATCCTCGAATCACTCGACCCTGCCGCGCGTGTGCGCGTCTACGTCGAGCTCGCGGACATCGCCGATGCCGACGCCCTCTCCGCCCCTCCCGGCTGCGTGGTGACCGCCGTGACGAGCGAGGGCGAACACGGTGCCCGGCTGGTCGACACCGTTGTTGCCGACTTCCCCGGTGCAGTGGACGCCGAGGTGAGCGATGTCGACATCGACTCCGGCCTCCTCTGGGAGGTCCCCGGCATCGATCCCGACAGCGGTGCACCTCTGGAGGTCGACGACCGCACCGACCAGAGCTACTTCTGGCTCGCCGGCGAGGCATCGGTGATCAAGCGACTCCGCCGCCATTTCGTCGGCGAGGTCGGCATCGAGCGCTCCGCCGTCGCTTTCATGGGCTACTGGCGGATGGGACGGACCGAGACCTAGCGCCCGGCGGCGGTGGCGGCGTCGTACACCTGGCGCACGTACGCCGCCGAGTGGTTGTACGAGTAGATCGCGGCGGTCCAGCCCTCGGCGGTCGCGAGATCGTGGCCGTCGGCGCAGAGATAGTGCGCGGCGGCCAGCGAGGCGTCGTAGATGTCGTCTACGTCGGCACGCCCGTCCCCGTCTCCGTCGGCGCCCCACTTCTTCCACGTGGACGGCAGGAACTGCATCGGACCGAGCGCACGCACCCAGCCCTTGCCGTCCTGGATGGCAGCGAAACCGCCGACGCCGTTGAGGGCCGGACCGGCGATCGGCCGGTCGGCGTACCCCGTCGGCAGCAGGCGGCGGCCGCCCATCGTGGCATTGCCGGACTCGATGGTGCCGACACCGGCGAGGGTGGTCCAGCCGAGGTGACAACCGGGATTCTCCTGCGCCACCAGGAGCGTTGCCCGCCCGTAGGCATCGATCGCGGTCGCGGGGAGGCCGGAGGACGCGGCGACCCGTCGTACCCAGGCAGGGTCGACGGTGCTGCCGCTCGCCACGGGTACGGCGGCCTCGGCCGGCGGCTTCTCCGCGGTCAGCCCGAGCGCGACCAGGTCGTTCCGCGGGCCGGGTGGTGCGGTGCCGAGCGCGACACCGAGAGCGACCAGGCCGCCGATGAGTGCGACGACGACCAGGCCGATGATCAGGCGATGCATCGGGCCCGGATCACCCGAAGCGGCCGTTGACGTAGTCGCCGGTGCGCTGGTCCTGGGGGTTGTCGAACATAGCACGAGTATCCCCGTGCTCGACGATGACGCCGGGGGTGCCCTGGGAGGCGAGGAAGAAGGCGCAGGTGTCGGAGACGCGCGCGGCCTGCTGCATGTTGTGGGTGACGATGACGATGGTGACCTCCTTGGCGAGGTCCTTCATCGTCTCCTCGATGACGCGGGTCGAGGTCGGGTCGAGCGCCGAGCAGGGCTCGTCCATCAGCAGCACCTTGGGCTTGATCGCCATCGAGCGGGCGATGCAGAGCCGCTGCTGCTGACCACCGGAGAGACCACCACCGGGAGCGTCGAGGCGGTCGCGGACCTCGGTCCACAGACCGGCCTGGGTGAGACAACGCTCGACGAGATCGTCCTTCTCGGAGCGCGGCGCCTTGGTGCCGGTGAGCTTGAGGCCGGCGAGCACGTTGTCGCGGATCGACATCGCCGGGAA
>JASLCW010000403.1 GCA_030151765.1 Marmoricola sp. | reverse complement strand
GTCGAGGCCGAGGTCGCCTTCGTGCTCGCCCGCGACGTGGCGCCCGCCTCCGAGGAGGACATCACGCTCGAGCACGTGCGCGAGGCCGTGGAGCTCGCCGTCCCCGCCCTGGAGATCGTGGACTCCCGCATCGCCGGCTGGGACATCGGCTTCACCGACACCGTCGCCGACAACGCCTCGAGCGGGCTCTTCGTCGTCGGTCAGCGGGGCCTGCCGCTCAGTGAGCTCTCGCCCGTCGATGTCGAGATGTCCCTGAGCATCAACGGCGAGGTCAAGTCGTCGGGGAACGGTGCCGCCTGCCTGGGCGATCCGCTGGAGGCTTTGCGCTGGCTCGCCGTACAGGCCTGGCGCTTCGGTGATCCGTTGCGCGCCGGGCACCTGATCCTGTCGGGAGCGCTGGGCCCCTTCGTGCCCTTCGCGGCCGGCGACCGGGTGGTGGCGGAGATCAGTGGTTTCGAGACGTTGAGTGTGGATTTCGAGGAGTGAGTATGGGAAAGCTGACCGCCGCGATCGTCGGGCCCGGCAACATCGGGACCGACCTCATGTACAAGCTGCTGCGGAGCGAGGTGATCGAGCCGCGCTGGATGGTGGGCGTCGACCCTGAGTCGCCCGGCCTGGCGCGTGCCGAGAAGGAGGGGCTGGTCGCCACCGCCGAGGGCGTCGACTGGCTGCTCAAGCAGGACGAACTGCCCGACTTCATCTTCGAGGCGACGAGCGCCTATGTGCACCGCGAGTACGCCCCGAGGTACGCCGAGGCCGGCATTCGCGCCGTCGACCTGACGCCGGCCGCGGTCGGCCCCGCCTGCATCCCCGCGGTGAACGGAGACGAGCATGCGGGCGCGGAGAACGTCAACATGATCACCTGCGGTGGTCAGGCGACGATCCCGATGGTCGCTGCGGTCTCGCGCGCCACTCCGGTGTCGTACGCCGAGATCGTCGCATCGGTCGCCTCGCTCAGCGCGGGTCCCGGCACCCGTCAGAACATCGACGAGTTCACCCGGACCACCTCGCGCGGCGTCGAGACGATCGGCGGCGCCGAGCAGGGCAAGGCGGTCATCATCCTCAACCCCGCGGAACCGCCGATGATCATGCGCGACACGATCTTCTGCGCCGTGCACGCCGACGCCGATCGCGAGGCGATCATGAAGTCGGTGCACGACATGGTCGCCTCGGTGCAGTCCTATGTGCCGGGCTATCGGCTGCTGCAGGAGCCCCAGTTCGACGACCCTTCGCCCGCCACCAGGGGCGCGACCAAGGTCAGCATCTTCATCGAGGTCGAGGGCGCCGGCGACTTCCTGCCGCCGTACTCCGGGAACCTCGACATCATGACCGCCGCCGCCACCCGCGCGGGTGAAGGCATGGCTAAGAGGTCGCCGTCGGTTGCGGCCGGCGACGACGTGGTTACGGAGGCTTGAGATGGTTACGGTTTCGGGTTCAGCAGAGCTGAACATGCTGACGCGGACGTGGCGGGACACCGACCCGGCCTCGGACCTCGACATCCGGCTCACCGACACCTGCCTGCGCGACGGTTCGCACCACAAGCGGCACCAGTTCACCGCGGAGGAGGTGCGTTCGATCATCGGCGCGCTCGACGAGGCCGGCGTGCCGGTGCTCGAGGTGACGCACGGCGACGGCCTGGGCGGCTCGTCCTTCAACTACGGCTTCAGCCACACCCCGGAGCAGGAGCTCATCAAGATCGCGGCCGAGACCGCGAAGCGCGCGAAGATCGCCTTCCTGATGCTTCCCGGCGTCGGCACCAAGGACGACATCCGCGAGGCGCAGGGCAATGGCGGTGCGATCTGCCGGATCGCCACGCACTGCACCGAGGCGGACACCTCCGAGCAGCACTTCGGCCTGGCCCGCGAGCTCGGCCTGGAGACGGTCGGCTTCCTGATGATGAGCCACACGCAGCCGCCCGAGGTCCTCGCTCGGCAGGCCCGCATCATGGTCGACTCCGGCTGCCAGTGCGTGTACGTCGTCGACTCCGCCGGCGCACTCATCCTCGAGGGTGTCTCGGAGCGGGTCGCGGCCGTCGTCGCCGAGATCGGCTCGGAGGCCACGGTGGGATTCCACGGCCACGAGAACCTCGACCTCGGTGCCGGCAACACCGTGATGGCGGTGCGGGCCGGAGCGACACAGATCGACGGCTCGGTACGCCGCTTCGGCGCCGGCGCGGGCAACACACCGCTGGATGCCTTCGTCGGCATCTGCGACAAGCTCGGTTGGAAGACCGGCGTCGACTTCCTGTCGATCATCAACGCCTCCGAGGACGTCGTACGGCCCGCGATGCCGGAGGAGTGCCGCCTGGACCGGATGACCATGATGATGGGTTATGCGGGGGTCTACTCCAGCTTCCTCAAGCACGCCGGCAATGCCGCCGAGCGGTACGGCGTCTCCGGCGCCGAGATCCTCGCGGAGGCGGGGCGCCGGAAGCTGATCGGTGGCCAGGAGGACCAGCTCATCGACATCGCGCTGAAGCTGAAGGCGGCCCAGGAGGGCTGAGACCGTCACTGATCGTGGAAGTCCAGGCGTCGGCCTCGCCGGTGCGCTGCCATTCCTGCCATGCGGCGGCGTAGTCGTTGAGGGGATGACTCCCGGGCAGCTCCACGCTCCCGACGCGACCCAGGGACGACCAGACCCCGGCGACTCGGTTCTGCTCACGCCGCTGCGACATAGGAGCCTCCATGTTCGACGGGGTGCGTGCCGCTGGGGTCGACGAGGACGTGTCGGCCGTGGGGTGAGCGCCAGAGGAATCTGTTGTCGGGGAGTTGGGTCAC
>JASLCW010000380.1 GCA_030151765.1 Marmoricola sp. | reverse complement strand
TTCGACCGCCTCGAGATCCAGCACTTCTTCGAGGTCTACAAGGACCTCGAGCCCGGCAAGTCCGTCGAGGGTGCCGAGTGGGTCGACCGTGCGGCTGCCGAGGCCGAGATCACCTCGTCCTTCGAGCGCCTCAAGGCCGAGGGCCACTGAGCCACACCTGTCACGCGAAACACAACGGACGTTGCGTTTTCCCCACGGAGCACACGGAATTCGGTGTGTTCCGTGGGTGAATCACAACGGATGTTGTGTTTTGCCGAGCTGGCGCACCCCACGGAAGTAGCCGATTCCGCCTGACATCGTCAGGGTGACGTCGGTGAATCCCGCCTCGCTCATCCACGCGCGCACCTCGGCGCGCGTGGCGCCGGGGCCGAGCAGCCCCGAGAAGCGACCGACCGTGCGCACCATCGCGGTGCGCAGGCCGGTGTCGTTGAGTACGGCGCTGCCCGTGAGTGCGCCACCCGGAGCGGTGACCCGACCCATCTCCAGCACCGCCCGATGCGGGTCGGGGAAGCAGTGCAGCCCGGTGAAGCTGACCACGAGGTCGAACTCGCCGTCGTCGTAGGTCATCTGGTGCACATCGGTGATCCGCGGCTCGAGCTGATCCGCCACACCGCGGTCCCGGGCGGCTGCCATCGTCCGGTCGAGCATCAGCTGGGAGATGTCCGCGGCGACGTACCGGACACCCTGGCCCGGCCGGAGACCGCGCAGCGCGACCCCACCGCCGCACGGAACGTCCAGGACGGCCGCACCCGCGGGCAGCCTGCCGATCTCGTCGGCGGCGGCGTAGAGCAGTTGCAGGTCGCTGCCGAGGCCGAGCCTCCAGAAGAGTCCGCCGGCATTCGGGTGTTCCACCGACCAGTCGTAGAAGCTGCCCCAGAGGGGATCGTCGCTCCAGCCGCCAAGCCCGGGCAGTCTCAGTCGATCAAGCACGCACCGAGCCTAGGCCAGCGGCTCAGAGGCGGACGGCGAAGTTCGGGTAGAAGTTCGAGACGTTGTTGTAGCGCACGAAGGCTCCGGTGTGCGGTGCCTCGATGAAGGCGCCGTTGCCGAGCGCGAGCGCCACGTGGTGGATGCCGCTGGGGCGGCCGTTGTAGCTCCAGAAGTACAGGTCACCGGGCCGTGCATCGGCGACCGGGATCGGCGTACCGGCGTCGTACTGGGCGCCGGAGAAGTGCGGCAGTGAGATGCCGCCCTGACGCCAGGCCATCATCGTCAGGCCGGAGCAGTCGAAGCGGTCCGGACCGGCGGCGGCCCACAGATAGGGCTTACCCAGCTGGGCCTTCGCGTAGGCGATCGCGGCGGCGATGTTGCTGTTCGAGGGCGGCGGCAGCTGACTCGGAGCGGTACCGGTCGGGCCGCCGCTGCTGTCGCCACCGGAGTTGCCGCCGGCGTTCTTCGCCTGTGCGGCGGCCTGGGCGGCTGCGGCCGCGGCGGCGGCCTTCCGCGCGGCCTCGAGGGCCTTCTTGCGGGCGATCGCCTCCAGGGCCGCCTGGCGCTTGTTCGCCAGCGCGACCGAGGTGTGCTCGGCCGCGGCCAGGGTGCGGACGAGGGCATTGCGGCGGGTGGCGGCATCGTGCGCCAGCGCCTCGGCCCGGCCGGCGGCAGCGGCCGCGCTCGCCCGGGCGGTACGGGCGGCGGCGGCATTCCGCTGCTCCGCCCGCGCGGCGGCAGCGGCCTTCTTCTGAGCCGCGTCCGCGGCATCGCTGAGCCCGACGAATCGGTCGTAGTCGGCCTTGAGCGAGTCGCCGGCCATGTTGACGACGCCGGCATTCTCGAGCGCCTGCACCGGGCCGCCGGAGTCGAGGAAGGTCGCGATCCCGTTGAGATCGGCGCCCTCCTGGTAGCTGCGCACCACGAGGTCGGCGATGCCGGCCCGTTGCGCGCGCACCCGCGCCTGCGCCGCGGCGGCGGCCTTGGTGGCCTTGGTGGCGGCGGTACGGGCGAGCGAAAGCCGCCACATGGCGCCGTTGTAGGCCTCCGAGGCGATCTCGGCCTGCTGCTCGGCAGCGGCGGCCGCGGCCAGCGTCTTCGTGTACGCCGCGCGCGCAGCGGTCAGGCTGGTCTTGGTGGCCGCCACCTTCTGGCGGGCCTGGTCGACCTGGGACTGCGTGGGGTATCCGCCGTCGGCGAGGGCGGCGCCGCCGACACCGAGCACGCCGGCGAGGGCGACCGCGATCGCGGTGCCGACTCTGGTGTTGTTTCGCACGGCTGTTCCTTCGGACGACGAGAGCTTTTGTGGCCCCGAGCCACATCCCCTATGGCTCGGGACGTCGCCACGTTAGAGCTCATTCGTCACATTGGGAACAGTTGTAGACAAATTTCTCAGAATTAACGGCGTGTCGCGTTGACAAACTACAAGGTTGTAATTCGTCAGGACGCCGGATTCGGCTCCATTTCGGGCACCGGAGCACCCCTCTTCACGACCCGGTCGCGGGCCACCGTGTCGAACTTCTGACCGGTCGCCCAGCCCGCGGCGTACACACCGACGAAGGCGATGAAGGCGCCCGCGATGTCGTCGGCGATGTAGTGCCAGCCGAAGTAGGTGGTCGAGATGATCACCAGCACGAGGTTGATCCACAACAGCACCCGGATCCAGCGCTGGCGCACGGTGTAGTGCGCGACCAGGCAGGTCATCAGCGTGATGCCGACGTGCAGCGAGGCGAAGCCCGCGACCGACTGGACGCTGTCCGAGAAGGGATTGATCCACAGGATGTGCTCGCGCCCGTTGGAGAGCGAGTCCTGCAGCGTGGTCACGCCCGTGTGGTCCAGATCCGTGTAGAGATAGGGGAAGGCGAATCCGGGGCCCAGGGTCGGGATCATGTAGTAGCTCGCCGTACCGAGGGTCCAGACCAGGCAGTCGGCGGTGACGTACCAGAGCCCGAAGCCGACATTGCGCGACCAGACCGCCCACGCGATCACCGTGATCGGCACCATCGGCAGGAAGAGCAGATAGATCCAGGAGAGGAACTGGGCGGAGACGCCGACGCCCAGCATGTTGTGCAACAGGATCGCCGGGTCGTTGCCGAAGAGCAGCCAGCGGTCCAGGTGGTGCATCGCGTAGTCGAAGTGGCCCGGCCGGACGAAGGGCAGGAAGTTCTTCAGATTGCGATAGCTGACGTACGTCGCGTAGAAGGCCAGCGCACCCACGACGACGAGGACGATCCGGTCGCGGGTCCAGTGCTCCTTGATCAGTGTCCTCGCCTCGGGGAGGAGCCGCTTCGGACGCAGCCGGGCGCGGAAGAGCGTCCGCGGTACGACATCGGCGGCGAAGGCGAAGCCGATCAGCAGCGGCATCCGGATCCAGGCCGGACCGAGGAAGCCGTCGGGATCACGCAGCGGGTGCCCGAGGGAGACACTCACGATCACGGTGATCACGACCATGACCACGGCATTGGCAACCAACAGGGTGTAGGCGCCGCGTTTCATAAGGCGACAGTCTAGGAGGCGCCGGTACGACGCTGCCCGCCGATACCGACCGGGGCGATCCGCGAGGCATCGATGCCCAGACCGATCGTGTCGCCGGGGCGTGCGGCCGTACCGGGATCGGCCACCGCGTCCACCTGTCCCAGCTCGGGAAGATCAACCCGGAGCCGGACGACCTCGGGGCCGGCGTACACCTCGACGACCCTGCCCTCGAGCCGGCCGTCCGGGTCCAGGCGCAGTGCCGAGCGGCGCAGCGCGACCTCGGCCCACCCCTCAGTCGCACCGACGAGGTCGTGGACGAAGCCGGCGGCCGCGCCCTCGAGGACCGTCGGATAGCCGAGGAAGCGCGCCGCCCAGGCATCGGCGGGAGCCGACCAGACCTCGACCAGACTGCCCTGCTGCACGATCCGGCCGGAGCGCATCAGGACGATCCGGTCGGCGACCGCGAAGGCCTCCTCCTGGTCATGGGTGACCAGGATCGCCGGCCGGCCGGCCTCGGCGAGGATGGTCCGCAACTGCCGGGCGAGGCTCTCGCGCAGATCGCGATCGAGCGCACTCATCGGTTCGTCGAGCAACAGCAGGCGCGGGGACACCGCGAGTGCGCGGGCGAGCGCGACCCGCTGCCGCTCACCTCCCGAGAGCATCTCGGGCAGCCGATCCGCCTTGTCCTGAAGGCCGACCGTCGTCAACAGCTCCTCGACGCGGCGAACGATCTCCCGTCGCGGTCGACGCCTCAGGCGCATCGGGTAGCCGACATTGCGGGCCACGGACTGGCCCGGGAAGAGCTGACCGTCCTGGAACATCAGCGCGGTGCCGCGGCGGTGCGTCGGCGTTCCGGCGAGGTTCTCGCCGTCCCAGCTGATCTGCCCCGAGTGCGGTGTCTCCAGGCCTGCGATCGCACGCAAGAGCGTCGACTTGCCACAACCCGAGGGCCCGAGCACGGCGACCGTCGTACCGTCGGGCACTCCGAAGGAGACCTCGTCGACGACGTCGACGCCGTCGAAGCGGACGCTCAGTGAGCTGACTTCCAGTGCCATCAGAAGGTTCCCGTCGCCGACACCCGGAGGCCTTCCACCAGAAGCATTGCCAGCGCCGCGGTGCCGGCGAGGATCGTCGAGGCAGCCATCGCCAGCCCGAAGTTGTCCACACCCGGATGTCCCATCAGGCGGTAGATCAGCACCGGCAGCGTCGGCTGGTCGCTGCGCGCCAGGAAGCTGGTGGCGCCGAACTCACCCAGCGACACCGCGAGGGCGAAGCCGGCCGCCGCCAGGAAGGGACGCCAGCCGGCGGCGAGGTCAACGGTCCGGAAGACCCGCCACGGCCCCGCACCGAGACTTGCGGCCGCCTGCCGCTGACGATCGTCGATGCCGCGCCACACCGGGGCGACCGTGCGTACGACGAGCGGCAGCGCGACCATCGCCTGCGCGATCGGGATCAGCACCTGCGAGGTGCGCAGGTCGAGGGGCGGCCTGTTGAGGGTGATCAGGAAGCCGAAGCCGACGGTCACCGCCGAGACGCCCAGGGGCAACATGAAGGCACCGTCGAAGGCGCTCACGAGCCGGCGCGCGAGGCGCCCAGCCGGCCGGCGGGAGACGACATAGGCGACGAGTCCGCCGAGGACGAGCGCCAGCACCGTCGCGACCGCGGCGATCCCGAAGGAATTGCCGATCGCAGCCGTCACCGACGGCAGGTCCGAGGTCGCTCCCGGCCTCGCGAGCGCACGGTAGTTGTCGAGGGACCAGCTGCCGTCGCGGCGCAAAGACGCGGAGAGCAACGAGGCGACCGGGACCAGCAACGCCGCGATCACGACCGCGGCGACAGCCAGCACCGGCACGTCCCGCAGCTGCGGCCGACGCGGCGGTGCCACCCTTCGGTCCACGACGGAGCCGCGCCGGCGCAACCGTCCGATGACGACCAGCAGGGCGACGATGATGAGGATCTGCACCAGCGACAGTGCCGCCGCCGACGTGAGGTCAAGCTCCTGCGTGGTGAGCAGGTAGATCTCCGTCTCGACGTTGGAGTAGCGCAGTCCACCCATCGTCAGCACGATGCCGAAGGACGTGGCGCAGAAGAGGAAGACGACACTCGCGGCGGCCAGCACGCTCGGCAGGAGTGCGGGCAGCGTGACCGAGACGAAGACCTGCCGGGGAGTGGCACCCAGGGCCGCGGCAGCCTGTTCGCGTCGTACGTCGAGGCTCTCCCAGTGGGCGCCGACCGTGCGCATCACGAGCCCGATGTTCATGAAGGCCAGGCCGATCACGATCGCCGCCGGCGTACCGCTCCAGCCCAAGCCGCCGAAGAGGCCGCCCGGATCGAAGAGCCGGGTGAAGGCGATGCCGACGACCACGGTCGGCAGCGCGAAGGGCACGATCGCGATCGTGCGCACCAGCCCGCGCCCCGGGAAGCGCAGGCGATAGCAGGCATAAGCGAGAACGACACCGAGGAGCAGCGCGACGATCGTCGCGATCCCTGCCGTCCAGACGGTGAACCACAGCACCCGCAACACCTGCGGAGCGGTGAGCGTGCGCCAGACGGCACCGGGATCGAAGTGGCCGCCCGGCCAGACGCCGCGCCGCAGCATGGCGCCGAGCGGGAGCAGGACGAAGACCCCCAGCGCGGCCAGCGGCAGCGTGACCAGGGCGGTCGCGCCGAGCACCCGCCGCGCGATGGTCATCGACCGGTCACTTCGCGAGCAGCCCCCGCCACTGGCTCAGCCACTGGGAGCGGTCGGCGGTGATGGTCTGCGGCGCCATCGCCCACGGATGCTTCGATGCCGGCGCCCACTTCGACCAGGCGGCGGGAATGCTCGCCTCGGGGCTGACCGGATAGACGTACATGTTCTCCGGCATCGAGGACTGCGCCGCCTTGCTCAGCAGGAAGTCGACGAATGCCTCGGCTCCCTTGGAATTGCTCGCGCCGGCGACGACACCGGCGTACTCGACCTGACGGAAGCAGGTGCCCAGCAGGGCGCTGGTGCGCGGCTTGGTGGCGCCCTTCGCGATGGTGTCGGGCGGCGAGGATGAGTACGAGACCACGATCGGGCGGGAACCACCGCCGCCACCGTCGGTGTAGTCGCCCTGCCAGGCCTCGGTCCAGCCGGGTACGACCTTCGCGCCGTTGGCGAGCAGGGCCTTCCAGTAGGACTGCCAGCCGGCACCCTTCGCCGCGATCGTCGCGACCAGGAAGGCGAGGCCCGGCGACGAGGTCGTGGCCGCCGGTACGACGAGCAGGTTCTTGTAAGCCGGCTTGGTCAGATCGTCGAAGCTCGCCGGGAGGGCGAGGTGGTGCTGGGCGAACCACTGGTCGTCCACGTTGACGCAGACATCGCTGTAATCGACGGGATTGAGCTGCTTGGCCGCATCGCCCGGAAGTTCGAAGGCCTGCGCCGACGACGGGAGTGCGGGCGAGCGGTAGTCCGCGATGACTCCGGCGTCCGTCGCCCTGGTGGCGAAGGTGTTGTCGATGCCGTAGACGACATCGGCGATCGGCGAGTCCTTGGTGAGCACCAGCTTGTTGGTGAGCTCGCCGGCATCACCCTGCTGCTCGATCTTCACGTGATAGCCGGTGCGCTTCTCGAAGGCGGCCAGGACCGGCTTCGGCATCGCCCACGAGTCATGGGTGGCGACCACGATCGTCTTCGACTGCTGCGAGTTCGTCGTACTCCCGCAGGCAGAGACCGATGCCGCCATGACGACTGCCGTGGCGGCAGCGAACAACCAACGCATGTGCGTTTCTCCTTCGACTTCCTACGCCGGTCTGAACCGGATCAGGTTCGAGGGTCTGCGGCGAATCTCCGCACTCTCAGCGCCTCCGGGCGCTCCCCTGTCGTTACGCGGGCAACACTAGCCCACGCCGATCCTCACCAGGAGGGCGGGAATCGATGCTCGTCCGTCGGCGGCGGCGAGATCGGGGGAACCACCTCGGCGGCCGGGCGGTCCCCGAAGTACTCCGAGACCGACGGCGTCATCAGCAGCACCAGCGACACGACGCCGGCGATCGAGGCGAGCAGGACCCCGGCGAGGGCCGGACCGGAGAGGTGCGCCCCGGCGACCGCACCGAAGCCGAGACCCGCCCCGCCGACCGTGGCGAGCAGGAGGAGGAAGCGGGCCGTCGAACCGCCGCGGAAGACCGCGAGACCGAGAATCGCCAACAGCAGCAGGCTGAACCCCACGAGGACGAGCCCGACCGTGACGATCGCCGCCGCCTGCAGCGCACTCACCGACAGCGGATCGAGACCGAGGCGCGCGCGGGTCCAGGCAACCAGCCCGGCGCGGTCGTCGAGCAGCGCGAGCAGCGCACCGGCGATCACGAGAAGGGCGAGGCCGATGCCGCCCCACAAGCACGCCAGCGCGGTCAGGAGGGCCGTCGGGCGCGGGCCGGTGGGCTTCTCCCGGACGACGGGAGTCTGGACGACCACCGGGGCCGGCACCGGGAAGGACGGCATCGGCTCGGCGGGCCTGACGGATGCGGCCTGGGAACGCTCCTGCGGCTTCGGCAGCGGGCGGCCGGCGTACCAGGCCCGCGCGGGCGCGCTGCCGACGACCAGGAAGGCACCGAAGACGAGCGTGACGTCCAGGAGCGGGTTGATCAGCAGGCCCCCGAAGGCGACCACGGCGGCACCGATCGTCAGCGCGATCCGGGAATCGCGGCGTCCACCGAGGGCGGACAGCGCGAAGACGGCACAGACGGCGGCAGCCGCCGCCGCGACGATCCGGCCCGCCCGGACGATGCCGGTCAGCTCCTCCACCGACATCTGGTGGCCCTCGACCGCCCGCCGGAAGGAGTCCTGCGTCGCCGCCGAGCCGATGGAGGCCAGCGAGTCCCAGGCCTGAGCGAGGAAGAGCACCGCGGCCACGCAGACCACACCGACCCCGACGACGACGATCGTCGGGCGTTCAGAAGGACTGGCTTCCATGCCCCCATTGAATCAGGAGGGCATGGAAGCCCGAGCTCAGCCGGCGACGGTCAGCGCGAGACCGTCTCCCTCGAGGTCGACCTTGACGCTCTGGCCGTCGAGGATCTGGCCGGCGATCAGCATCCGGGCAAGGGGATCCCCGATCGCCGACTGGACCAGGCGACGCAGCGGACGAGCACCGTACGCCGGGTCGTAGCCGTGTTCGGTCAGCCAGGCGCGGGCGCCCTCGGACACCGTGACGGTGATCCGTCGGGGAGCCAGCCGGTCATCGAAGGCGTGCAGCTGCAGGTCGACGATGTGCGCCAGCTCGTCCTTGTCGAGCGCGTCGAACATGACGATCTCGTCGAGACGGTTGAGGAATTCCGGCTTGAAGGACTGGCGTACGACGGCCATGACGGCGTCGTGCTTGGTCTTCTCGTCGGTGGCCTGGTCGATCAGGAACTGCGAGCCCAGGTTGCTGGTCAGGATCAGCAGGGTGTTGCGGAAGTCGACCGTGCGACCCTGCCCGTCGGTCAGGCGACCGTCGTCGAGCACCTGCAGCAGGATGTCGAAGACCTCGGGATGGGCCTTCTCCACCTCGTCGAGGAGCACGACGGAGTAGGGGCGACGGCGTACCGCCTCGGTCAGCTGCCCGCCCTCGTCGTACCCGACATAGCCCGGAGGGGCGCCGACCAGTCGCGACACCGAGTGCTTCTCGGAGTACTCGCTCATGTCGATGCGCACGATCGCGCGCTCGTCGTCGAAGAGGAAGTCGGCCAGCGACTTGGCCAGCTCGGTCTTGCCG
>JASLCW010000377.1 GCA_030151765.1 Marmoricola sp. | reverse complement strand
GGGCCACGCACCCGGAACCGGTACGCCGGAGCCCGGAGGCCTCACCTCCCGGCAGCTCCTCGACTCGGTACGCCGGATCGCCTACGAACTGCCCGTCGTCGGCATCGACGTCGTCGAGGTCTCACCGCCGTACGACCACGCCGAGATCACCTCCTTCCTGGCCAACCGCGTCGTCCTCGAGGCGCTCTCCGGTATCGCCCGCCGCCGCCGCGACGCCGCCGACGGGACCACCTGGGACCCGAGTCAGCCGCTGCTGGCGAATCGGCCCGACACGCGGGGCTGAGGCGGCCGAATCTGCTGGTTCGAATTTCCCGGTCGCATGGGCGCTGCTTCGTGCCGGCCGTCGTCGGCGGCTGGCGGACCATGGGTGGTCACCGAGAAAAAGACGGCAGCGACGGGACCGGGCGCCACGGGGTTGCGGCACCCTCCCGGCTCACGGCTGCTGGTGGTGCCTGGCACACGACTCGACATCCTGGGGCCACTGTGACGTATGTGGCACCTGAGATCCCACCACCAACCCATCCGCGACCGTGAGCCGGTAACCGGCCGTAACCCCGTGGTGCCCTGTTCCGTCGCTGCTGCTTTCTCGGTGACCACCCACGAGTCCGGAGCCGCCTGACCACCTGTACCGCCTACGGTCCATGTGCGACCCAACCAAACCAGCAGATCGGCAGTCCGGACATGCGAAAGCCCGGGTGAGCGCCATTGATCACCCGGGCTTTCGCGATCGGTCTTACGACCAGTCGACGGAGAAGTATTGCGTCTCCAGGAACTCGTGGACGCCCTCGTGGGCGCCCTCGCGGCCGATGCCGCTCTGCTTCACGCCACCGAAGGGCGCGGCGGGGTCGGACACGATCCCGCGGTTGACGCCGACCATGCCGGCCTCGACCCGCTCGGAGAGCTGCAGGGCACGCTTGAGCGAGCCCGAGTAGAGGTAGGCGGCCAGTCCGAACTCGGTGTCGTTGACCAGGCGGATCATCTCGTCCTCGTCGGTCCACGTCACGATCGGCGCGACCGGGCCGAAGATCTCACGGGTGAGGATCTCGGCATCGGCGGGGACATCGGCCAGCAAGGTCGGCGGGTAGAACCAGCCGGACTCGGGAGCCTTGCCCTGGTGGGCGATCCGGGCTCCGGCGGCCACCGCTCCGTCGACCTCGTCGGCGATTCGCTTCGCGGCTGCCTCGGTGATCACCGGACCGACCTGCGTGGCGGGGTCGTTGCCGGCGCCGACGTTGAGCGCCTCGATCTCGGCACCGAAGCGGGCGATGAACTCGTCCGCGACATCGGCGTGCACGTAGAACCGGTTGGCCGCCGTACAGGCCTGGCCGCCGTTGCGGAACTTGGCGATCATCGCTCCGGCCACGGCCGCCTCGACATCGGCGTCGTCGCACACGATGAAAGGCGCATTGCCGCCCAGCTCCATCGCCGTGTTGAGCACCCGGTCGGCGGCCTGGCGGAGCAGGACGTGGCCGATGTTGGTGCTGCCGGTGAAGGAGATCATCCGCACCCGCTCGTCGGCCATCAAGGTCTGGACGACACCGGGTGCGTCCGTGGTGGCGACCACCTCGACGACACCCTCCGGCACACCCGCCTCGCGGAGCAGCTTCGCGACGAGGAAGGCGGTCAGCGGGGTCTCCGCCGCCGGCTTCAGTACGACGGTGCAGCCCGCGGCGAGCGCCGGAGCGATCTTGCGGGTCGCCATCGCCGCCGGGAAGTTCCACGGCGTGACCAGCGCGGCGACGCCGACCGGCCGGTGGGTGACGATCGTGCGGGTGCCTCCGGCGGGTGACTCGGTGAAGCCGCCCTCGAGGCGCACCGCCTCCTCGGAGAACCAGCGGAAGAACTCGGCCGCATAGGCGACCTCGGCCTTCGCGTCCGCCAGGCCCTTGCCGTTCTCCCACGCCATCAGCGGCGCCATGGTCTCGTCGGCCGCGATCAGCTCGAAGGCGCGACGCAGGATCTCGGCGCGCTGCCGCGGGGGCGTCGCCGACCAGGCCGGCAGCGCGGCCGCGGCGCGGTCGACGGCCGCGGTCGCGTCGGCGAGGCTGCCGTCGGCGACCTCGCAGATCGTCGAACCGTCGGCCGGGTCGTGGACGACGAAGGTCGCCCGGTCGCCGACCTCGGGCAGCAGCCCGGCGATGGTGGCAGCGTCAACGGGAGTGCTCATCAGGATCTCCTTGTCTTTACGGGTAGAGACCGCGCATGCGGTGCGCATCGGCGACGCGCTCGACCGCGAGCGTGGTGGCAGCCACCCGAAGCGTTCGGTTGAGACGAACCGACTGAGCCAGAACGTCATTCCAGGCGCGCGTCATCCGCTCGGCGAGACGGAGCTCGATCTCCTCCTCGCTCCACCAGTACGCCTGGTTCGCCTGCACCCATTCAAAGTACGACACGACCACACCGCCGGCATTGGCCAGGATGTCCGGTACGACGAGCTGGCCGTTCTGCTCGAGGATCCGGTCGGCCTCGGGGCTGGTCGGACCGTTCGCGCCCTCGACGATCACCTGGGCCTGGACGCGCGGGGCGTTCTCGGCGGTGATCACACCCTCGACGGCGGCGGGGACGAGCAGGTCGACCGGGGCCTCGAGGAGGAGGGCCGCCTCGAGCGGCTGGGCACCTGCGAAGCCGACGACGGCGCCGGTCGCGTCCACGTGCTGCTCCAGGGCGACGATGTCGATGCCCTCGGCATTGGTGACGGCGCCGTACTGGTCGGACACGGCGGTGACCTTCAGGCCGGCGTCGGCGAGGAAGCGGGCCGCGTGGCGACCCACCTTGCCGAAGCCCTGCACGGCGGCGGTGGCCTGCGTCGGCTCGATGCCGCGGTGCAGCAGCGCCGCGATCGCGACGTGGACGACGCCGCGCGAGGTGGCGGTGGCGCGACCGAGCGAGCCGCCCAGCGCGACCGGCTTGCCGGTGGTCACGCCGAGGACGGTGTGACCCTGCTGGACGGAGTACGTGTCCATCATCCAGGCCATCGTCGACTCGTCGGTGCCCACGTCGGGAGCCGGGATGTCGCGCTCGGGGCCGATCAGGGGGCTGATCTCACTGGTGTAGCGACGGGTCACCCGCTCCAGCTCCGCGGCCGAGTAGTTGCGCGGGTCGATCCGGATGCCGCCCTTGGCGCCGCCGTACGGCACGTCGAGGAGGGCGCACTTCCAGGTCATCCACATCGCCAGCGCGCGCACCTCGTCGAGGTCGACGTTGGGGGCGTAGCGCAGGCCGCCCTTGGCCGGGCCGCGGGAGAAGTTGTGCTGCACGCGGTGGCCGATGAGCAGCTCGGTCGTGCCGTTGTCGCGACGCAGCGGGACGCTGACGGTCACCTCGCGGCGGGGCGTGCCCAGCATGGCGATGGTGCCCTGGTCGTAACCGAGGATCTCGGCGGCCTCACGGAGCTGTTCGCGGGCGTCGTCGAGCGGGCTGGCGCCGGCGGGCGCCTCAGGTGCGAGAGTCACTTGGTCGCCTCGAAGATCTCGTCGAGGAGGTCGAGTGCCTCGTTGAGCAGCTCGTCGCCGATGGAGAGCGGCGGCAGGAAGCGGAGCACGTTGCCGTAGGTGCCGCAGCTCAGCACGAGCAGGCCCTTCTCGGCGGCAGCGGCGACGACGGCCTTGGTCAGGTCGGCGTCGGGCTCGATGGTGCCCGGCTTGACCAGCTCGATGGCGATCATGGCGCCACGGCCACGGACCTCGCCGACGCGAGCGTCGCGCTCGGCGAGCGAGGTGAGGCGCTCCTTCATCAGCTTGCCGATGTCGGCGGCGCGCTGGACCAGGCCCTCGGCCTCGATGGTCGCGATCACGGC
>JASLCW010000357.1 GCA_030151765.1 Marmoricola sp. | reverse complement strand
GCACGGGCAGCAGCATGCCGACGCCGAAGTCGAAGCCCTCGAGGGTGAAGTAGCCGATCCAGAGGACCGCGATGAGGGCGAACCAGACAGTCGTGAGTTCCATGATGTGTTCCTCTCCTGGTCCGCGTCTCAGTAGGCGAAGGCCATCGGCCGGCCGGGGTCATGACGGTGTTCGGACACGTCCTCCACCTCGTCGGGCGCTCCGGCCTTGATCGCCCGCCACATCAGTCCGCCCTCGATCACCGCGAGTACGGCGTACAGGACGGTCAGGGAGATCACCGAGATCAGCGCCTCGGTGACGGTGACTCCGGGCGACACCGCCTGGCTGGTCGTCATCAGCCCGAAGACCGCCCACGGCTGCCGGCCCATCTCGGTGAAGAGCCAGCCCCACGAGCTCGCCAGCACGGTCGCGATCGGCAGCAGGATGGCCAGTCGACCCCACCAGACGCTCTTCGGCCGTCTCCCCTTCCGCGTCCCCCACAGCACCAGCGCGCTGCCGGCGGCGGCGAAGAGACCGAGCCCGATCATGAAGCGGAAGGACCAGTAGGTCACCGGGATCACCGGCACATAGCCGTCGGGGCTGTAGTACTTCACACCCGGGTCGACGCCGTACTTCTCCTGGTACGCCGTCCGCAACTGGTTGATGCCCTGCACCTCGCCGTCGAACCTGCCGGTGGCCAGGAAGGACAACAGGTCGGGCACCTTGATCGCGAACTTCTCGTGCTTCCCGTCGGGCGTGCCGACCGTGAGGATCGAGAACGAGGCGGGCTTCTCGGTGTTGTACAGGGCCTCCGCGGCCGCCATCTTCATCGGCTGCACTTCGGTCATCACCTTGCCCTGCAGGTCTCCGGTGATCGAGACGAAGAGTCCGGCGACGAGGGCGACGACGGCGCCGGCGCGCACCGCGACCAGGTAGGTGCGCCCGACTTCCTTCTCCTTGCGGTGCTTGAGATGCAGGTACGCCGCGATGCCCAGCACGAAGGTGCCGCCCGCCATGTAGGCCGCGGCCATCACGTGCGGGAAGGTGACCAGCTGGACCTTGTTGAACATGACCGCCCAGAAGTCGGTGAGTTCGGCCCGTCCGGTCGTCTTGTTGTAGTCGTAGCCCACCGGATGCTGCATCCACGAGTTCGCCGCCAGGATGAAGTACGACGAGAAGAGCGTGCCTATGTGCACGATCCACATCGTCGCCGCGTGCAGTCCGCGCGGCAGCTTGTCCCATCCGAAGATCCAGAGACCGAGGAAGGTCGACTCGAGGAAGAAGGCGAGCAGTCCCTCGATTGCGAGCGGTGCCCCGAAGATGTCGCCGACGAAGCGCGAGTAGTCCGACCAGTTCATGCCGAACTGGAATTCCTGCACGATGCCGGTGACGACGCCGATCGCGAAGTTGATCAGGAAGAGCTTCCCGAAGAACTTGGTCAGGCGCAGGTACTCGTCCTTGCGGGTGCGCACCCACGCGGTCTCGAAGCCGGCGACGAGGGCACTGGTGCCGATCGTGATCGGGACGAAGAGGAAGTGATAGATCGTGATGATGCCGAACTGCCAGCGGGCGATGTCGGTGACGTCCATGGAGCGCTCCTCAGCGGTGATCTCCTACGTTGCGTAGTAGATACTACGCCTTGTAGTAGATCACCGCACAGTGGCCAAGGTCCCGGCATTCCGGGCCATCGGACCCCTACTACATTTCGTAGTAACACCGTCTAGACTCGGCACGTGAGTCCGCGTCGTACTGGTCTGGGAGAACTCGAGCGCAGCGTCATGGAGACGCTGTGGGATGCCCCTGCCGAGGGCGAGGACGCGGGCTGGATGACCGTCCGCGCGGTACACGGCGTCCTCGTCGCCAGGCGTGACATCGCCTACACGACCGTGATGACGGTGCTGGACCGGCTCACCCGCAAGGACCTCGTCGTGCGGGAGCGCGACGGCCGCGCCTACCGCTATCGCCCGGCCGACAACCGCGGCGCGATGACCGCCGAGGCGATGCGGGGCGCCCTCGACCAGGTCACCAGCTCCGACCGCGCCGCCGCCCTGGTGGCCTTCGTGGGCGAGGCCTCCCTCGCCGACCGCGAGGCACTGCGCGAAGCACTGGCCCGGCTCGAGGAATGACCACGCTCCTGCTGGCCCTGCTCGCCGTGACGCTGGCGGGGCCGGTCCCGTGGCTCCTCGGCCGGCTGCCGGCGCTCCGCTTCACTCCGCGCGCGGCCATGGTGCTCTGGCAGTCCGTCGCACTCGCTGCCGTTCTCGCCGCCCTCGGGGCCGCCCTCTCCCTCACCACCACCGGCCTGATCGCCGGCGGGGGCGAGGAATGGCCCGGCTGGTACGTCGTCGCCGCCGTCGCGCTGGTGATCACTCTGGTGGTGCTGGGCAGGCTGCTGCTCTCCGCCCACCTGGTCGGGAGCCGGCTGCGCGCGCTCCGGCGCCGGCACCGGGATCTCGTGGACCTGCTGGCCGAGGACCCGGGCGAGGCACGAGGCAGCCTGCGCGTCGTACCGGGCGAGGTGCCGATGGCCTACTGCCTGCCCGGGGTCGGCGGTGCCCGGGTGGTCTTCAGCGATGCCGCCTATCGCAACCTGGACGAGCGCGAGCGGGGTGCGGTGCTGACCCATGAGCGCGCCCACCTGCGCGCTCGGCACGACCTGGTCCTGGAGGCCTTCACC
>JASLCW010000334.1 GCA_030151765.1 Marmoricola sp. | reverse complement strand
ATCGAGGGCGGCACCGAGGAAGTCCAGAAGTCGATCCTCGCGGAGCGGGTGCTCAGCCTGCCCCGCTCCCGCTGAGACGGAGACGAGAACCCATGCGCGCTACTTTCACCCAGGACCAGCTCGACATCCAGAAGTCGGTCCGCAGCATCGTCGAGTCCGACGCGGACCAGGCGCGGGCGGCACTGGACGCCTCCTGGACCCGCCCCGGCACCGATGAGGTGCTGCTCCGCGACTTCGGCGTCCTCGGCGTACCGGAGACCGCGGGCGGCGTCGGCTCCAGCCTGATCGACCTCCTCGTCGCGGTGGAGACCCTCGGCGAGAGCCTGGTCCCGAGTCAGTTCCCCTGGCATGCGGCCGCGGTGCAGCTGGCCTCCTCCACCGGGCTGGTCACCGAGGAGATGCTCGAGGGCCGCGTCGTCCTCACGCCCGCGGTGGACGCACCCGGTGTCTCCGGATGGGCCGATGACGCCGCCGCGGACAACCTGGTCCGGACCCTCGTGCCGTACGCCGGCGCCGCCGACTTCTGCGTCGTGCTCGGCGCCGATGGCGTCCAGTTGGTGGAGCCGGCCTCCGTCACGCCGCGGGAGTCCTTCGATCCCGCGGTGACGCTCTCCGACATCAGACTGTCCGTCGCCGGGTCGCCCGTGGCGGCCGGCGACGGCATCCAACGCGCGACCCTGGTCGCGGCGGCGCAGCTGTGCGGTGTCGCCCAGGGCGCGATCGACCTGGCCGCGGAGTATGCCCGGACCCGGCAGCAGTTCGGCCGCGCGATCGGCTCCTTCCAGGCGGTGGCCTTCCAGTTGGCGGAGGCCGTCGCGGTCCGCAAGGCTGCCTGGGACCTCACCCTGCACGCCGCCTGGGCGGTCGAGACCGGTCGCGACGAGGCGCTCGCCCAGGTGCACGCGGCCAAGGCCGCCGCCGGCAAGGCCGCCGTCTTCGCTGCGGAGCGCTGCATCCAGGTGCACGGCGGGATGGGCATCACGATGGAGGCCGACCCGCATCTCTTCCTGCGCCGCGCCTTCGTGGTCGACGCGATGTTCGGCCGCGGCTCGTGGCATCGCCGACGGGTCGGCGAACTGCGGGTCCAGCAGCGACGCGGCGCGCAGAGCCTCTCCTAGCAACACCGCCGAACCCCTTGCGGGGCACGGCGTCCCCTATTAACATACCGGCTGGTCGGAATAAACGAGGAGTACGCAGTGAAGTTCGGGATCATGAACCTGTTCCCCGTCAACGAGGGAACGACGGACCACCAGGTCCTCCGCGAGACCCTGGACGAGATCCAGCTCGCCGACGAGCTCGGCTTCGACTCGATCTGGCTCGCCGAGCACCACTTCTCGAAGTACGGCATCCTCGGCAGCCCGGTGAACTTCGGCATGGCGGTCGCCGAGCGCACCCGCAACATCACCATCGGTACGGCGGTCCTGGTGCTCCCGCTCCACGACCCGCTGCGCCTGGCCGAGGACATCGCGGCGCTCGACGTGCTGTCGGGCGGCCGGGTCACCATCGGCGTCGGCCGCGGCTACCAGCCCTCGGAGTTCGCGGGCTTCGGCATTCCGCTCGAGGAGTCCAAGCAGCGCTACGAGGAATCGCTCGCCGTCATCCGGCTGGCACTCTCGGAGGAGAACTTCTCTTACCACGGCGAGATCTTCCACTACGACAACATCACGACGTACCCGCGGCCGCACACCCCCGGCGGTCCGCCGATCCTGCAGGGCACGGTCTCGCCGGACAGCTTCCGGGACCGCGGCGCCATCGGCGAGTCGATCATCACCTCGCCGAATTTCACGCCGCTCGGCATCATGCAGAAGAACTTCGACCTCTATCGGACCGCGATGTCGGAGAACGGCTTCGACGTCTCGACGTACGACCTCCCGTTCATGCAGCAGGTGTGGTGTGGTGACGGGGAGGAAGCTCTGAAGCAGGCCGCGCAGGCGGCACTGAACTACTACCGCTCCGTCGGGAAGGTGATCCCGGGATCGGAGGAGGCGATGGAGAAGGAGAAGGCCTACTACGAGGCCGTCCAGCGCAACATCGGCCTGCTCACGCTGGAGCAGACGCTCACCCACGGCGGCAACTTCGGCTCCGCCGACCAGGTGATCGAGACGATCGAGATGCTGCGCGACCAGCTCGGCATCAACCACTACATCGGCTGGCTCCGGATCCCGACGCTGGACCGCAAGGCCGCCCTGAAGTCGATGGAGCAGTTCGCCGACAAGGTGATCCCGCACTTCCGGGCGCAGGACGATGCCGCGGCGGCCGCCGAGCAGGCGGTCGTCGGGTGAAGGTCAGCTGCTTCCTGAGCGCGCAGTTCGACCCATCGGCCTCGCCGACCGAGGGCATCGACAACGTGCTCGCTCAGGCGGTCGCCGCCGAGGAGGCCGGCTTCCACGCCGCCTATCTCGGCCACCACTACCTGGCGCAGTCGGCCTTCGTGCAGCCGATCCCGCTGGCCGGCTACCTGGCCGCGGCCACCAGCCGGCTGCGGATCGGCTTCGGGGTGCTCCTGGCGCCGCTGCTGAACCCGATCGCCCTGGCCGAGGACCTCGCCTCGCTCGACGTGCTCTCCAAGGGCCGGCTCACCGTCGGCATCGGCGCGGGATACCGGCGCCGCGAGACCACCGCCTTCGGCGTCGCCTGGGA